>CAMFLJ010000005.1 GCA_945957335.1 uncultured Actinomycetes bacterium
GTATACAGTATCCCAGACGTCGCTCGCCGTTCCTGGGGCGGGCAAGAGCAGGGGAAACGACACATGGGGATGTGGCACGAAGAGCGCCTCTACATCGACGGCGAGCTCGTCGAGGCCGAGGGCGGCAAGGTCTACGACAACGTGAACCCGGCCACCGGCGAGGTCATCGGCGTGGCCGCCGACGCGTCGGCCGCCGACCTCGAGCGCGCCATCGCCGCGGCGCGCCGGGCCTTCGACGAGACCGACTGGTCGACCAACGTCGAGCTCCGCGCCCGCTGCCTGCGCCAGCTCCACCAGGCCATGCTCGACAGCTACGGCGAGCTCACCGAGATCACCATCGCCGAGGTCGGCGCGACCCGCATGATGATCGACGGCCCCCAGCTCGGGAAGCCCATCGGCTACCTCACCTTCTACGCCGACCTGGCCGAGTCCTACGACTGGACCACCGACCTCGGCGTCACCGAGACCCTCGGCGGTCCGGGCCACCGCTGGATCGAGCGGGAGGCCGCCGGCGTGGTGGCCGCAATCACGCCGTGGAACTACCCGAACCAGATCAACCTGGCCAAGATCGCCCCCGCCCTCGCCGCCGGCTGCACGGTCGTGCTCAAGCCGGCCCCCGACACCCCCTGGACCGGCCTCGCCCTCGGCAACCTCATCGCCGAGCACACCGACTTCCCGGCCGGCGTGGTCAACATCGTCACCTCCTCCGACAAGGCCATCGGCGAGGTGCTCACCACCTCGCCCGACGTCGACATGGTGAGCTTCACCGGCTCCACCGCGGTCGGCCGCCGAATCATGGAGGCGGGTGCCGCCACCATCAAGCGGGTGTTCCTCGAGCTCGGCGGCAAGTCGGTGCACGTGATGCTCGACGACGTCGAGGACATCAACAACGGCGTGGCCGGGGCGTGCTTCCAGGTCTGCACCCACGGCGGCCAGGGCTGCGCCACCACCTCGCGCCTGCTCATCCCCCGCGACCGCTACGAGGAAGGCGTGCAGGCCGCCGCCGCCCTCATCGGCGCGCTCCCCTACGGCGATCCCCAGGACGCCGGCAACATGACCGGCCCCATCGTCAACGAGGCCCAGCTCGCCAAGATCGACGGCATGGTGAAGCAGGCCGTGGCCGAGGGTGCCCGCGTGGTCGTGGGCGGCGGCATCGCCACCCAGTTCGACAAGGGCAACTGGTACCAGCCCACCCTGCTCGCCGACGTCACCAACGACGACATGATCGCCCGCGAGGAGATCTTCGGCCCCGTCCTCGTCGCCATCCCCTACGACGACGACGACGATGCCGTGCGCATCGCCAACGACTCCATCTTCGGCCTCTCCGGCGCCGTGGTCGGCACCGACCGGGAGCGAGCCCTCTCCGTCGCCCGCCGCATCCGCACCGGCACCATCGGCGTGAACGGTGGCGTCTACTACGGCGCCGAGGTGCCCTTCGGCGGCTACAAGCAGTCGGGCGTCGGCCGGGAGATGGGCGAGGCCGGCTTCGAGGAGTACCTCGAGATCAAGTCGTTCGCCGAACCGGCCTGATGATCACCGACGAGGGCATCGCCAGGCTGCGGCAGCGCATCGGGGTCGCCCGACCCCACAGCGCGCCGCCGCGCTACCTCTCCCCCAACGAGGACGCGTTCCGCCACGTGGCCCTGGCCTACGGCGACGACAACCCGCTGTGGTGCGACCCGTCCTACGGGCCCGGCACCCGGTGGGGGTCGGCCATCGCCTCGCCCCACCTGGTGGGCGGCGACACGCTCATCGGCGAGGACGAGGTCACCCGCCTCGAGGGCGAGGTCCGCGAGCTCATGAAGGGCGACCCCCTCGGCGGGGTCCACGCCTTCTACTCAGGGTCGTACCGCGAGTGGTGGAACCCGCTGCTGCCGAACACCCGGGTGTCGCGGCGCAATGCGCTGGTCGGCGTGATCGAGAAGGAAGGCCAGTTCGCGGGCACCGCCGTGCACGAGTGGTTCGGCGAGGTCTTCGGCGCCGTCGGCGGCCCGATGCTGTCGGGCCAGTACCGGCTGATGATCCGCGCCGAGCGCGAGAAGGCCCGCGAGCGCAAGGCCAACGCCACCATCGAGATCGAGCCGTACACCGACGAGCAGATCGAGGCCATCGAAGAGGCCGTGCTCGGCGAGCGCGACCGCCGCCGCGGCGCCGAGCCCCGCTGGTGGGAGGACGTCGAGGAGGGCGACGAGCTGCCCCAGCTCGTGAAGGGCCCGCTCCGCGTCACCGACATGATCGTGTGGCACGCCGGCGTGGGCATGGGCCTCTACGGGGTGTCGGCCCTGCGCCAGAACGTCGACCACCACCGGCGGATGCCCAAGTTCTTCAAGCGCGACCGGCTCAACATCCCCGACGTGCAGCAGCGCCTGCACTGGGACGACGACTGGGCCGTGCGGGCCGGCAACCCCACCTCCTACGACTACGGCCGCATGCGCGAGGTGTGGCTGATCCACCTGTGCACCGACTGGATGGGCGACGACGCCTGGCTCTGGAAGCTCGACTGCCAGTTCCGGAAGTTCAACTACGTCGGCGACACGCACTGGATGAAGGGCACGGTCACCCGCAAGTACCTGGCCGAGGGCGACCGACCCGCCGTCGACCTCGAGATCCACGGCGAGAACCAGCGCGGCGACGTCACCACACCGGGCCACGCCACGATCCTGCTGCCGTCGCGCGAGCACGGGCCGGTGCGCCTGCCCGACGTGCCCGGTGGCGCCACCGACTGCCAGGGCACCCTCGACGCACTGGCCGCCCGCTTCGCCGAGCGCGGCGGCGCCTGACCCGGCGAACAACCGAACTGGTTGGGTCGTCGAGGGCGTGTCAGCCCTCGGAGGTGCGGGCGTAGGAGGCGACGAGCTCGCGGCGCAGGACCTTGCCGACCTCGCTGCGGGGCAGCTCGTCGACCCACACCACGTCGGCCGGCACCTTGTAGGCGACGAGGTGCTCGCGGCAGTGCGCGGTGAGCACCTCGACGTCGACCGGCGTGCCCACCACGAACGCCACCGGCACCTCGCCGAGGCGGTCGTCGGGGACGCCAACGACCGACGCCTCGGTGACCGACGGGTGCAGGCGGAGGACCTCCTCGACGGCCTCCGGGTACACCTTGTTGCCGCCCCTGTTGATGAGGTCGCCGGCGCGCCCCTCGATCCAGACGAAGCCGTCGTCGTCGATGCGGGCGAGGTCGCCCGTGTCGATGAAGCCGTCGTCGTCGCGCCGCTCGTCGATGCCGACCGCCGCGTTCGGCGGGCGCACCAGGAGGTGCCCGTCGTCGGAGACGCGGATCTCGACGCCGGGGTGCGGCCGGCCGACGGCACCGACCTTCTCGGGGTGGGCCTTGGCGTCGGCCGCGGTCCAGCCGATGACCTCGCCCATCTCGGCCTGGCCGTAGCCGTTGAGGATGAACACGTCACCGAACTTCGCGACGAACCGCTGGGCCTGGAGCGGTGAGAGCGGCGCGGTGATCGAGCGGATGTAGCGCAGCGGGCCGAGGTCGGTGACGTCGGAGTCGGTGAGCATCGCCATGGCGGCCGGCGGCAGGACGGTGGAGCGGATCTGGAAGCGCCGCACGAGCTCGGCGAACGCCTCGGGCTCGAAGCGGTCCATGATCACCAGCGCGGCACCGGCCCGCAGCCCGAACAGCGCGTTGTAGATGCCGGCGTTGAGCGCCATCGACACCGGGATGAGGTTGGGTGTCGGCACCTTGCGCTCGGTGCCCTCCGCCTCGGCCTTCGCCCCGGCGGCACGCAGAGGGCCGAGCACCCGGTCGAGCAGCTCGAGGTACGCGGTGTGGGTGTGCAGGATCGGCTTGGGCCGGCCGGTGGTGCCGGAGGTCCACACCACGAAGGCGACGTCGTCGGGGTAGGTGCGGGGCTCACCCGCCACCGGCGCGATGCCCCCGGCGGTGACCATCAGCGCCGGCCCGGTGTCGGCGACCACGTGGTCGACCTCGAACGCCGGCAGCCGGGGGTTCACGGGCACGTAGACGCCGCCGGCCTCCCAGATGGCCACCATCGTGCAGACCAGCTCGGGCCCGTTGGGCAGCATCACCGCCACCGCCTGCCCCGGTTCGATCGCCAGCTGCGGCACGAGCGCGGCCACCCGGGCCCGGGCCTCGCCTGCCGTCATCGACTCGTCGACCGTGTGCAGCAGCCCCTCGCCGTCGGCGAATGGGTGGTCGAGGAGGAGTTCGGCGAGGCTCACGGGATCGGATCCTATATACGATCCTCTCCCGGGCCGCCGGCCCGCCGAGGGGCCAGGGTGGGCCGATGACTGGAGCCGTGTCGTGACCAAGGTGCTGCTGATCGGGGGGACCGGGCCCACGGGGCCGGCCATCGCCCGCGGCCTCGAGGAGCGCGGCCACGACGTCACCGTCCTGCACTCCGGCAACCACGAGGTGCCCGAGGTCGCGCACCTACGGCACCTCCACGGCGACGTGTTCAGCGACGAGGGCCTGCGCGAGGTGCTCGGCGACGAGACCTTCGACGTCACCCTCGCCACCTACGGCCGGCTGCGCTCGATCGCCGAGGTCATGAAGGGCCGCACCGGTCGCATCCTCTCGGTGGGCGGGGTGCCCGTCTACAAGGGCTTCTTCGACCCCGCCATCCACCGACCGCCCGGCCTGCCCGTGCCCACCCGCGAGGACGCGCCGCTCGCCACCGAGGACGACGACGGCAAGAGCTACCGCATCGGCCGCACCGAGCAGCTGCTGTTCGACGCCCACCCCACGGCCACGCACTTCCGCTACCCCTACGTGTATGGGCCCCGACAGCTCGCCCCGCGCGAGTGGTGCATCGTCAGGCGCATCCTCGACGGCCGACCGTTCCTGGTACTGCCCGACGACGGACTGTCGCTCATCACCTTCGGCTACGTCGACAACCTCGCCCACGCCCTGCTGCTGGCCGTCGACCAGCCCGAGGCCTCGATGGGCGAGATCTTCAACTGCGGCGACGACGAGCGCCTCACCATCCGCCAGGTCGCCGAGATCATCACCGACGAGCTCCAGCACGACTGGGAGCTCGTCGGCATGCCCGCCGACCTCGCCGTGCCCGCCCGCCCCCTGCAGATGGGCTACCGATCGCTGCACCGGGTGATGGACACCTCCAAGCTCCGCGACCGGCTCGGCTACCGCGACGTCGTGCCCGCCCGCGAGGCCGTCCGCCTCGCCGCCCGCTGGCTGGTCGAGAACCCGCCCGAGCCCGGCGGCTACGAGGAGAGCGCCCTGCAGGACCCGTTCGACTACGCCGCCGAGGACCGTCTCGTCGAGTGGTGGCGATCGGCCATCTCCGACCCGCCGGACCTGGGCTACGTCGAGGCCCCCGGCTACGGCAAGAGCTACGCCGGCCCCGGCACCCGCAACGTCCGCGCCGACACGCGCATCTGAGCCACGGAGGAAGATGCACCCATGACCCTCGACGGCTGGAGCCTGCCCCTCTCCCCCGGCGGCACCGCGTCGCTGGTGCCGCCGCCGCCGTGGCACTTCTCCGGTGAGGCGCTCGGCATCGACTTCCTGGCCGACCCCGACGCCGTCGCCGCGGTGCTGCCCGAGGGCCTCGAGCCGGTGGGCGACGGCTCCTGCTCGTTCGTGTTCTGCGAGTGGTCGTCGTCGGCCGACGCCGACCCCCGCGTGATCGCCGACCCGGCCCGCGGCCAGTACCGCGAGGCCTACCTGTCGGTGAACGCGCTGCTCGACGGCAAGAAGGTGGCGCGGGTGCCCTACATCTGGGTCGACAACGACCTCTCGTTCGCCCGGGGCCACATCCAGGGCTTCCCGAAGAAGATGGGCGAGGTCGCCATCACGCGGGCCGTGCGCGTCGGCCAGGGCGGCCCGAAGGTCGAGGCCTGCGGCCGCTTCGTCGGCCACGCGTCGAGCCTCGGCACCAAGCTCGTCCAGGGATCGGTCACCCTCACCGCGCCGGCGGCCGAGGGGTTCGTGCCCCGGGCGCTGCGCCTGCCGGTGTGGCACACCCGCTACGTGCCCGACCTCGCCGGCGGGGCGCCCCTGGTGCACGACCTCGCCCGCAACCTCGTCACCGGCTTCGAGTGCGCGGAGGTGTGGGAGGGCGACGCCACCCTCGAGCTGCTCCCGTCCGAGTTCGAGGAGCACACCGCGCTGGCCCCGACCGAGGTCACCGGCGGGTTCAGGTGCGCGGTCGCCTTCACCATCACCGGCGCCGAGGTGCGCGGGTGAGCGACCGCCCCGACCCGGGCGCGGTGCTCGACCGCCTCACCGCCGAGCTCGGCGCGGCGTCGGTCCGACCCGGTGCCGACGCCTCGCCCGACCTCTTCGTCGACGAGACGCTGAAGGCCAAGCCGGTCGCGCCGGCCGTGGTCGTCACCCCGTCGAGCACCGCCGAGGTGGCCGCCGTCGTGCGGCTGGCCGCCGAGCTGGGCGTGCCCGTCACCGCCCGCGGCGCCGGCACCGGCCTGTCGGGCGCCTGCATCCCCGAGCCCGACGGCATCCTCGTGTCGTTCGAGCGCATGGCTGCGCTTCTCGAGCTCGACGAGGCCAACCAGGTGGCGGTCGTGCAGCCCGGGCTCACCCTCGCCGAGCTCGATGCCGCCACCGCGGCGGTCGGGCTCGTCTACCCCGTGTTCCCCGGCACGCTCGCCGCCAGCCTCGGCGGGAACGTGGCCACCAACGCCGGTGGCATGCGGGCGGTGAAGTACGGGGTGACCCGCAACCAGGTGCTCGGCCTCGAGGCCGTGCTCGGCACCGGCGAGGTCGTGCACACCGGCGGCCGGTTCGTGAAGAGCACGAGCGGCTACGACCTCACCCAGCTCATCGTCGGCTCCGAGGGGACCCTGGCGCTCGTCACCGAGGCCACCCTCAGGCTGCACCCTCGCCTGGCCCACACCGCGTCGATCCTGACCCCGTTCGCATCGGTCGACGAGGTGGCCGAGGTCGTGCCCCGCATCGTCGCCTCCGGCGTGCAGCCGATGATCCTCGAGTACATCGACCGGGCCACCATGACCGGCCTGCTGCGCATGAACGAGCTCACCCTCGGCGTGCCCGACGACGTCATGGCCGCCACCGAGGCCCACCTCATCGTCGTGCTCGAGGGCCGCGACGCCGGGCGCCTCGAGGTCGACGTCGCCGACGTGGCCACCCAGCTCGCCGAGGCCGGGGCCCACGACGTCTACGTCCTGCCCTCGGGCCAGGGCGCCGATCTCCTCGCCGCCCGCGAGAGCGCGTTCTGGATGGTGAAGGCCGCCGGCGCCGACGACGTCATCGACATGGTCGTGCCCCGCAGCCGCATCCCGGAGTACCTGCGCGGCGCGCAGCTCCTCGCCCGCACCCACGGCTCGAAGGTGTTCGGCTGCGGCCACGCCGGCGACGGCAACATCCACTTCTCCGTGTACGAGCCCGACACCGCCCGCCGATCGAGGCTGCTGAGCGCCATCTTCGCCATGGGCCACGACATGGGCGGCGCCGTCTCCGGCGAGCACGGCCTGGGTCGCACCAAGAAGGGCTACTACGGCAGGCTGGTCGAGCCCGCCTCGCTGGCGCTGCAGCGCCGCATCAAGGCCGCGTTCGACCCGGCCGGGATCCTCAACCCCGGCTGCATCTTCCCCGACGACTGAAGGAGACCACGTGCAGAGGGACATCTTCGACGAGGAGCACGAGATGTTCCGGGCCGCCTTCCGCCAGTTCCTCGACCGCGAGGTCGTGCCCCACGTCGACGAGTGGGACAAGGCCGGCATCACCGACAAGGGCATGTTCCGCACCGCCGGCGCCGCCGGCTTCCTGGGCTTCAACGCCCCCGAGGAGCACGGCGGGGGCGGCGTCTCGGACTTCCGCTACAACCTCGTCACCGCCGAGGAGATCCAGTACGCCGGCGTCAACGCGGCGGCCACCGGCATCGGCCTCCACAACGACGTGTGCCTGCCGTACTTCCTGCACGCCACCACCGAGGAGCAGAAGGCCCGCTGGCTGCCCGGGATCTGCTCGGGCGAGCTCGTCACCGCCATCGCCATGACCGAGCCCGGCATCGGCTCCGACCTGGCCTCGATGAGCACCTCGGCCATCCGCGACGGCGACCACTACGTCGTCAACGGCTCGAAGACCTTCATCACCAACGGCATCCACGCCGACCTCGTCGTCACCGCGGTGAAGACCGACCCGAGCCAGCGCCACAAGGGCATGTCGCTGCTCGTGCTCGAGCGCGGCATGGAGGGCTTCGAGCGGGGCCGCAACCTCGAGAAGATGGGCATGCACGCCCAGGACACCGCCGAGCTGTTCTTCACCGACGTGCACGTGCCGGTCGAGAACCTCATCGGCAACGAGGGCGAGGGCTTCCTGCAGCTCGTGCGCAACCTGCCCCAGGAGCGGCTCAACATCGCCATGGCCGCGGTTGCCGCGGCCCGCGCCGCCTTCGGCTGGACCCTCGAGTACTGCAAGGAGCGCCAGGCGTTCGGCAAGCCCATCGGCTCGTTCCAGAACAGCCGCTTCGTGCTCGCCGAGATGGCCACCGAGATCGAGATCGGCCAGGCGTTCATCGACAAGTGCGTGCTGGCCCACAACCAGGGCGAGCTCACCGCCGAGGAGGCCGCCATGGCCAAGTGGTGGGCCACCGACCTGCAGGGCCGCGTCACCGACGCCGGCGTGCAGCTCCACGGCGGCTACGGCTACATGGACGAGTACCCGATCTCGCGGGCCTACACCGACGCCCGGGTCACCCGCATCTACGGCGGCACCAACGAGATCATGAAGGAGATCATCGGCAAGTCGCTGGGCGTCTGACGGGCCTACCCTCGGCGAGGTGACACCCGAGGATCTGGCCGAGCTGACCGCCCTGCGGCGGGCGCGCGACCACATGGACCGTGCCTACGCCGAGCCCCTCGACGTGCCCGCCGTGGCGGCCACCGCCCACATGTCACCGGCCCACTTCTCGCGCCGGTTCAAGGCCGCCTACGGCGAGACGCCCTACAGCTACCTCATGACCCGCCGCATCGAGCGGGCCAAGGCGCTGCTGCGCGAGGGCATGTCGGTCACCGACGCCTGCATGGCGGTGGGCTGCACGTCACTCGGGTCGTTCAGCTCCCGCTTCACCGAGATCGTGGGCATGACGCCCTCGGCCTACCGGGCCGGCGACCACGCCCACTTCGAGTCGATGCCGGCGTGCGTCGCCAAGGTCGTGAGCCGCCCGCAGCGCCGTCCCGCCGGTGCGACCACCTCCGCCTGACTCCCCACCCAGCAGGCTCGGGGCATCGAGCAGGAACGGAGAAGCAGCGGTCGAGGCGGCGGTCGTACGGTCACCGACATGACCAGCGTCTCCGTCTCCACCATGTTCATCCCCGTCCACGACCCCGACGCCGCCCTCGGCTTCTATCGGGACGCCCTCGGCCTCGAGGTGCGCAACGACGTGGCCTCCGACGGCTTCCGGTGGGTCACCGTCGGCGCCGCCGGCCAGGACGTCGACATCGTCCTGTTCCAGCCCCACGGCGGCCGCTCGCAGACCGAGGGCGACGCGCTCCTCACCCTCGTCACCCAGGGCACCCTGCAGGCCGCCATCTTCCGCACCGACGACCTCGACGCCACGTTCGAGCGGGTGCGGGCCTCGGGCGCCGAGATCCTGCAGGAGCCGGCCACCCAGCCGTGGGGCGCCCGCGACTGCGGCGTGCGCGACCCCTCCGGGAACATGGTGCGCATCGCCCAGGCCTGAGCCCCACCCGCGATCCCACCGAAACGGTGCGTCATTCCTGCCTCCTGGGGCAGGAATGACGCACCGTTTCGCGGGAGGGGGCCCTCGGCCGGTGCCACGATGGGCGGGTGCGCCGGGGGGCGCCACCCGAGGGGGACCCATGAAGGCAGCACGACTCGTCGACGGCGAGCTCACCGTGATCGACGCACCCACGCCCGAGCCCGGCGTCGACCAGGCCCTGGTCCGCATCACCGCCGCCGGCGTGTGCCACTCCGACCTGCACCTGGCCCGGGGCGACTGGGCCGGGGTCCCCTCCGACGGCGAGCGGCCCCTCGGGCACGAGGCCATCGGCGTGGTCGAGGCGCTGGGCCCCGGCGCCGAGCGGTGGGTGTCGGTCGGCGACCGCGTGATCCTGGGCCTCGGCGGCACCGGCGGCACCGACTGGTGCGGGGCGTGCGAGTTCTGCCTCTCGGGCAAGCCCCGCCACTGCACCCGCTCGAGCGGGATCATGGGCGTCTTCGCGGAGCAGTTCGCCGTCTACGCACCCGGCCTGGTCGTGGTGCCCGACTCGCTGGCCGATGAGGAGGCCCCCCTCGCGTGCGGCGGGCTCACGGCCTACGGCGCGGTGAAGAAGCTCTTCGACCACGGCGTGATCCCCGGCAGCACGGTGGCGGTGCTCGGCGCCGCCGGCGGCCTCGGCCACTACGCGGTGCAGCTGCTGAAGGCGTTCGGCTACCGGGTCGTCGGCATCGACGTGGGCGAGGAGCGGCTCGAGTTCATCCGCTCGCTCGGCGCCGACGCGGCGGTCACCCCCGACGACGCCGCCGCCGCGGTGGCCGACACCGGCGGCGCCCACGCCAGCCTCGTGTTCGCCGCCCGCATCGACGCGTTCCAGCTGGGCCTGCAGATCCTGCGTCGCAGCGGGCTCTTCGTCGGCGTGGCCATCCCCGCCAGCAGCGACGGGCTCATCCAGATCAGCCCGTTCCAGCTGCTCATGGGCGACCCCACGATCGTGTTCAGCGCGGTGGGCACCGTGCAGGACATGCGCGAGCTGGTCGACCTGGCGGCACGCGGCGTGGTGCGCACCCACGTCAGCCGGACCGGCCCCCTCTCCGAGCTCGACACGATCTTCGACGAGCTCGCCGGCGCCCGGTACCTCGGACGCGCCGTCATCACCGACCTCTCCTCCTAGCGAGCCGAGGTCAGGCCTGGCGTTCGGCGAGGAGGCGGCGGAAGACGTCGCTCTCGCGGCGCCGGGCCTCGATGGCCTCGGCCGCGCGTCCCCCGTCGAGCAGGGCCTTGGTTGCCACCAGCGACGCCAGCGGCATCGCACCGATGGCGTCGGCCCGGGCGCGGGCCACGGCCTGCAGCTCCTCGACCGCCACGACCTCGCGCACGAAGCCGAGGCGCAGGGCCTCCTCGGCCCCCATCCACGCCGAGGTGAACATGAGGTCGGCGGCGGCCTGGCGGCCGAGGAGTTCGGGCAGGGTGCGGCTGCTGCCCGCCTCGGGCGAGAGGCCCATGGCCACGAACGGGGCCCGGAAGCGGGCGGCGGTGGAGGCGATCACCACGTCGGCGTAGGCCAGCATCGTGAAGCCCGAGCCGACCGCGGCGCCGTGCACAGCGGCGACCACCGGCTTCGGGAACGGCACGAGCTGGTCGAGGAACGAGTGGAACGGGCGACCGGCGTCCTTCTCGGCGCTCATGGCCTTCGTGTCGGCGCCGGCGCTGAACACGTCGCCCACCGAGGTGAGGAGCACGACGTGCACGTCGTCGTCAGCCGCCGCCTCGGCCAGCCACGCCGCACCGGCCGACCACATGGCCGGGGTGAACGCGTTCTTCGACTCGGGGCGGTCGATGGTGAGCATGGCCACGTGGGCACCGCGGTCGACCTCGTGGCGCAGACCCTCGACCGACACCCCGCTCACTGCTGCGCCCTCACTGCCCGAAGACCGGCGGCCGCTTCTCGATGAACGACTGCACGGCCTCGCGGTGGTCCGCGGTGCCGAAGGTGATGGCCTCCATGGCGAGCGACGCGTCGATCACCCGGTTCACCCGGTCGACCAGCTCGGCGTTGGCCAGGCGCTTGTTGAACTGGATCGCCACCTGCGGGCCGCGGGCCAGGCGCCGGGCCATGGCCAGCGCGGCGTCGGCCAGCTCGGCGCGCGGGTGGAGGTGGTTGACCAGCCCCAGCCGGTAGGCCTCCTCGGCGCCCATGATGTCGCCGGTGAGCAGGAACTCCTTGCCCCGGTTGAGCCCCATGAGCATCGGCCACAGGATGGCGCCGCCGTCGCCGGCCACCAGGCCGGCGTTGACGTGAGGGTCGGCCAGCCGGGCCTCTTCGGCCATCAGGGTGATGTCGCAGAACAGCGCCATGGTTGCGCCCAGGCCGATGGCGTCGCCGTTGATCGCCGAGATGATCGGCTGGGGCACGTGGAGCTGCGCCCGAACCAGCTGGGCCGAGCCGATCATCAGCTCGGGGAAGCCGTCGGCGTAGCCCGCCTCGGAGTTCTCCTGCATGCCGCCGAAGTCAGCGCCCACGCAGAACGCCTTGTCGCCCGCGCCGGTGAGCACGGCCACGCGCACCTCGCGGTCGTTGGCCAGGCGCTGGAACAGCGGCGCCAGCTCGTCGTGCATCTCGGGCGAGATCGCGTTGCGCCGCTCGGGCCGGTCGAGGGTGATCCAGAGGATCCCGTCGTCGCGCAGCTCGGTGGCGATGTAGGTGAAGCCGTAGCGGTCACCGCTGGCCATGGTCACTCCATCCCTAGGTAGACGTTCTTGGTGCGGACGAACTCGAGGAGCCCCTCGCGTCCGCCCTCCTTGCCGATGCCGCTGCGGCCGAACCCGCCGAAGGGGGCCGACGCCGGCAGGGCGGCGAAGCTGTTGAGCGACACGTAGCCGGCGTCGAGGGCGCCGGCCACGCGGTGGGCCCGGCGCAGGTCGTTGGTGTGCACGTAGCCGGCCAGGCCGTACGGGGTGTCGTTGGCGAGGGCGACGGCCTCGTCCTCCTCCGCGAAGGTCATGACCGACAGCACCGGGCCGAACACCTCTTCCTGGGCGATGTAGGCACCGCTGTCGACCCCGTCGATGATGGTGGGCTCGACGAAGAAGCCGTCGGCCAGCTCGCCGCCGGGGCGACCGCCGCCGAGCACGATCTCCCCCGAGCCCTCGGCCCGGGCCCGGTCGATCATGCCGATCACCCGGTCGCGGTGGCCCTCGCTGATGATCGGGCCCACGACGGTGGTGGGGTCGAGCACGTCACCGACCGGCAGCGACCCGGCGGCGGCGAGCACCTGCTCCATGATCTGGTCGTGCACCGACTCGTGCACGATGAGCCGGGTCGGGAACACGCAGCCCTGGCCCGCGTTGCCCATGCACACGCGGCCCGAGAACTGGCCGGCGGCCACGAGGTCGGCGTCGGGGAAGACGATGTTGCCGGACTTGCCGCCCAGCTCGAGCACCACCGGCGTGACGTTGGTGGCCGCCGCCGCCAGGATCTTCCGGGCCGTGTCGATGCCGCCGGTGAAGGAGATCTTGTCGATGCCCGGGTGGGCGACCAGCGCCTCACCGGCCGCGGCGTCGCCGGGCACGACGTTGACGACGCCGGGCGGGATGCCCGCCTCGAGGGCCAGCTCGGCGAAGCGGATCACCGAGAACGGCGCCAGCTCCATCGGCTTCACCACGACCGTGTTGCCCACGGCCAGGGCGGGGCCGGCCTTGCGGCAGATCGAGGAGATGCCGCCGTTCCAGGTGGAGATCACCCCGATCACCCCGAGTGGCTCGAGCCGGGTGTAGTCGAAGGCGTTCTCGGGGAAGATCGGCACCGTCGAGCCCTCGAGCTTGTCGGCGTAGCCGGCGTAGTAGCTCAGGTAGTCGGCGGCCCGGCGGGGCAGGCCACCGGCCACGGCCGAGGGCACGCCGGCCTCGAGGCCGAGCACGCTGCCGATGGTCGCTGCGTCGCGCAGCACCAGCTGGGCGAGCCGGAGCAGGGCGTCACGGCGTTCGTCGGGGCGCCACCGCGACCACACCGCGAACGCGGCGCGGGCGGCGGCCACCGCGTCGGCGATCTCGTCGGCATCGGCGAGGGGCACCTCGGCCTGGGCCTGCCCGGTGGTGGGGTTCACGTGGTGGTGCACCCCGCCGCTGCCGGCCGCCAGGCGGGCGTCGCCGATGACGAGGCGCGGCTCGGACAGCAGCTCGTCCGCGAGCCTGCGGTGGCGGTCGACGTCGATCATCGGTCTCCCCTGTCCCCTGCGTCCTGTCCCCGGCGGCCGCTCAGAAGAGCGACGGCAGCCGCTCCATCGGCATCTCGATCACGACCGGCCGGTCGTCGGCCAGGCCGTCCACGATGGCACCGCGCAGGGCGTCGTCGCTCGTGACCCGCACGCCCACCGCGCCGAACGACTCGGCGAAGGCGACGAAGTCGGGGTTGACCAGCTCGGTGCCGATGTACCGGCCCCCGAAGCGGTCCTGCTGGTCGCGGTTGGTGTTGCCGTAGGCCGAGTCGTTGAACACGACCGTGACCACGTTGATGCCGTGCTGCACGGCGGTGGCCAGCTCGGAGGCGCAGAACAGGAAGCCGCCGTCGCCGTTGATCGACACCACCGGCAGGTCGGGCCGGGCCACCTTGGCGCCGAGTGCCGTCGGGAAGCAGTAGCCGAGGGTGCCCATGTACGACGAGGTGATGTAGGTGCGGGGGCGGTACACGGGGTAGGCGAGGTGGCACATGTAGCCGACGGTGGTCGTGCCCGTGGCGAGCACGCCGTCCTCCGGGATGGCGGCGCGCAGGGCCTTGACCATGCCGTGCTGGGGGCCGACGGCGGCGAGCTCGGCGTCGATGGCCTGGCGGGCCTGCACCAGGTCGTCGCCCCTGGGGGCCCGCTCGACACCGAGCTCGTCGAGCGCGGCCAGCAGCGCCTCGAGCCCGAGCCGGGCGTCGGCCTCGACGGTGACCGTGGGCGAGAGGTGGCGGCCGAACTCGTCGGCGTCGACGTCGAGGTGGATCACCGCCTGCTCGGGCAGGAGGTTGAGCCCCTGGCCGCGGGTGCCGACCGCGAGCACGACGTCGGCCGCCTCGATGACGGGCCGCAAGCGACGGTTCACCCACGCCGTGCCAGCGAACAGCGGGCTGCGCTCGTCGATGCAGCCCTTGCCCTCGCGGGTGTTCACCACCGCGGCCTGCAGCCTCTCGGCCACGGCGGTGAAGGCCTCCGACGCGTCGGCCACCACGACGCCGCCGCCGCCCACCAGCATCGGCGCCCTGGCCCCGGCCAGGAGCTCGGCGGCCCGGGCGACGGCGTCGGGATCGGGCGCGTGGGGCTCGGGCACCGACGACGGCAGCGCCGCACCGGTGGCCGCCGCCGCGAACACGTCGGGCGACACCTCGATCTCCACCGGCCGGGTGCGGCCGTCGAGCATGGTGGCGAACGCCCGGCGCACGGCGGCGGCCAGCTCGTTCGGGTCGAGCACCCGCTCGGCCGACTTGGTCACCGGCCTCACGACCTCGAGCTGGTCGTGGATCTCGTGGGTCAGCCCCAGGCCCTTGCCGAACCCGTGCGACTCGATCTGCCCGGCGATCATCATCACCGGCGACGAGCACGCCCACGCCGTGGCCATCCCGCTCATGGCGTTGTAGACGCCGGGGCCGGGCACGACCATCGCCACGCCGGGCCGGCCGGTGACGCGCGAGTAGCCGTCGGCCATGTAGGTGGTGGCCTGCTCGTGGCGGGTCGTGACGAAGCGGATCGAGGGCTCGTGGTAGAGCGCGTCGAGCACGTGCATGAGGTGGATGCCGGGGATGCCGAACACGGTGTCGACCCCCTCGGCCTTCAGCTGCGCCACGAGCAGCTCGCTGCCGTCCATCAGGTCTCCTCGGTTCGGAGGGTCGGGGCGCCGAGCTCGGCGGCCACGGCGTCGAGGTCGTCGATCAGCGGAGAGGGCAGCGGCACGCCCTCGGCCAGGCGCAGGGCGCGGCGCTCGGCCTCGAAGGTGCCGGGCACGACGATGCGCTCGACGCCCTCGGCCGGGTCGGAGCCGGCGATGTCGTCGATCAGCAGGTCGACCCGCTCGCGCAGCTCGTCGCGGCCGATGAAGCGGGCGGGGTCGAGGGCCACGAACGTGAAGCCCTTGGCCACCCGGCCCCGGCCGTGCACGTCGCTCTCGGTGTGCTCGGTGCGGCCGAACGAGCTGCCGGCCAGCACGCCGGCCAGGATCTCGACGAACAGGCCCAGGCCGTAGCCCTTGTGCCCGCCGAACCACTGGAGGCTCCACACCGACGCCGCCTCGGTGTCGGTGGTCGGGCGGCCCTTGTCGTCGTTGGCCCAGCCCTCCGGGATGGTCGGATCGCCGCGGCGCTTGGCCAGCAGGATCTTGTTGCCCGCCACCGCGGTGGTGGCGATGTCGTAGACGATCGTGGGGTGGCGCCCGGTGGGGATGGCGTACGACACCGGGTTGGTGGAGAACATCGGTGTCACCCCGCCGTACGGCGGCACCACGGTGGGGCCGTTCTGCACGCAGAGGCACACCAGACCCTGCTCGGCGACGCGCCGCGTGTGCACGCCGAGCGCACCGAGGTGGGTCGCCTCGCGCACCACCACGGTGGCCACGCCGTGCTCGGTGGCCCGCTCGACGAGCAGGTCGGTGGCGCGCAGGGCGGCGACCTGGCCGAGGCCGAGGTGGGCGTCGAGCCACACGGTGGCACCGCCGTCGTCGATCACGGTGAGCTCGGTGACGGGCCGGATCTGGCCGCCCCGCAGGCGCTCGACGTACATGGTCAGCAGGTGGATGCCGTGGGAGTCGACGCCGGTGAGGTCGGCCTCGACCAGCGCCTCGGCCACCACCGCGGCGTCGCCGGCCGGCACACCGAGCGCGCCGAGCACGCCCTCGATGCAGGCCCGCATCCGGGGCGCGGGGACGAGCTCTGTGCTCTCGTCGGCCATCGGTGCCCCTCCCGATCAGTCCGGCAGCTGGTAGGTGTCGCGGTCGCTCTCCCGGGGCTGGCGACCGGTGCGCATCGGTGACAGCGGCGAGTCGACCAGCAGGAAGCGGCTCCACTCGGTGGAGTGCTCGACGGCGGTGGCCTGCCACGACACCAGCCCGGCGTCGCGGCCCTGGGCGGCCTCGGCCTCGCCCCACTGCTCCCAGCTGGGGATCGCCCACAGCAGGAGGACCTCGGAGTCGTTGCCCATGGCGGTGACCCACGCGCCGACCAGCTGCCAGCCGAACGCGCCGTAGGCAGGGGCGGCCTGCTCGCGCACCCGCTCGAGCATCTGCCACGCCGTGCCCTGGGGCACCTTCACGACCTCGTGGGCGTAGGTCTCGCCCCGCACGCCCTTGGCGCACAGCTCCTCGATGGTGTCGGTCCACGGCGCCGGCACCAGCACGCGGTCGACGCCGGACCGGCGGAACTGCGCGGCCCGCGCCCACCACGCGGCCAGGTCGGGGTCCTGCAGCGTGGGGTGGTTGAACTCGTGTCGGAACGAGGCGGCCAGGCCCGGGTAGCCGTCCTCCTCCCACAGGTTCACGACCTCGGGCCAGCGCCGCGTGGTGCCCACGGTGCCCCACACGCCGTAGCAGAGCTGGTGGCGCGACTCCTGGGCGATCGGCGACCAGTTCGCCGTCATGTGGTGCATGTAGTTGGCCCGGTTGTGCCCGATGATGTCGATGAACTCGTGGATGTAGACCTTGTCGTTGGCCATCGGTGGGTCAGCGCTCCCGGGGGATCTCGATGCGGCCGACGGTGACGCGGTGCAGGTCGCGGGGCTGGCCGTCGGTGTCGCCCACGACACGGTGCTGCACGCAGCGGTTGTCCCACAGCAGCAGGTCGCCCGGCTGCCAGCGGTGGCGGTAGGTGTGCTCCATGCGGGCCACCTCGGCGTAGAGCAGCTCGAGCAGGCCGTCGCTCTCCTCGGGGGTCCAGCCGTCGAGGTGCTTCACGTAGACGCCGTTGACGTGGAGCACCTCGCGCCCGGTCTCGGGGTGCACGCCCACGACCGGGTGGACCGAGGTGATCTCGTCGAGGGTGAGGCCCTTCGACATCGCCAGCTGGGTGCCCTGGTGCAGCGCGCGCAGCGTGCGCAGCGTGGCCTTGAGGCCGTCGCTCAGGCCGTCGAAGGCGAGGTAGGCGTTGGCGAAGGCGGTGTCGCCGCCGTAGGGCGGGATGGTGCGCCCGAGGAGGAGGCTGAGCGCCGGCGGCCGGGCGGCGTAGCTGAAGTCGGCGTGCCAGGTCTCGGTGAGGGGGTTGGGGTCGTAGATCCGGATCATCTCCGGGTGGCCCTCGACCGGCTCGACGTAGGGGTGGGGCTCGATCGGGCCCCACCGCCGGGCGAACGCCACGTGCTGCTCGGGGGTGAGCTCGGCCTGGCCGCGGATGCAGATCACCAGGTGCTCGAGCAGGGCCTCGTGGAGGGCGACGAGCACCTCGTTGGACACCGGCTCGCGAAGGTCGAGGCCGGTCACCACGGCGCCGAGCGACCCCGCCTGCTTGGCGATGTCGAGCGTCGAGATCATCGTGCGCACCCCCTCGGTGGCCACCCGGCGGGCCGACGGCGGCCCCGGGCGATCCTTGCCATCCTGGCTATGATAGGCACCGGCGGCCAGGGGAACCGCCGGCCGCCGCACCACAGGGGGAAGCCGTGCTCGACGAGGTCCACCTGCCGCCCCACGCCGTGGCGCGCTGGGCCGCGGAGACCCCCGGCACCGTCGCCCTGCAGGAGGTCGGCGGCCGCTCGCTCACCTACGCCGAGCTGCACGAGGCCGCGCTCACGTGGGCCGACGCCTTCGAGCGCCACGACGTCACGGTCGGGGCGCACGTGGCCACGTTCCTGCCCTCGCGCGTCGAGGCGCAGCTGGCCATGCTCGGCCTGGCCTGGGTCGGTGCGGTGGAGGTGCCGATCAACGCCGCCCACCGCGGCGAGCTGCTGCGCCAGGCGCTGGAGCGCTCGGAGAGCACGGCGGTGGTGGTCGACGCATCGCTCGTCGGCGCGCTGGTCGAGGTGAGCGCCCACCTGCCCCTCCTGCGGCTCGTGGTGGTGGTCGACGGCGATGCCTCCGCCACCGTCCCGGGCCGCGCCGAGGTGGTCACGCTCGACGCCTTCCTCGACGGCGCCGGGCCCGAGCCCCGCCACCGCGGGCCGGTGGCCGACGACGTCGCCGCGCTGCTCTTCACCTCGGGCACCACCGGGCCCTCGAAGGCGGTCATCGCCCCTTGGGGGCTCATCTTCTCGATCTGGTCGTGGATCCCCGACGACGCCATCGCTCCCGGCGAGGGGCTCTACTGCTCGCTGCCGATGTTCCACAACAGCGGCCGCAGCGGCTTCACCAACTGCGTCGACCGCGGCGGCCGGTTCGTGTTCCGTGAGAAGTTCAGCGTCACCAACTTCTGGGACGACGTGCGCGCCACCGACTGCCGCATCGCCGCGCTGGTCGGCCCGCTCACCTCGCTGCTGTGGTCCGCTCCCCCGCAGCCCGACGACGCCGACAACCCGCTGCGCGGCGTGATCCTCGGCCCCATGATCCCGGCGATGGCCGAGTTCGAGGAGCGCTTCGGGGTGAGGGCGGCCACCTGCTACGGCCAGACCGAGTCGGGCTGCCCGATCACGACCGGCTGGGACCACGGCCCCTGGGCCAACTGCGGCAACACCCGCACGACGTGGCCCTTCAACGAGGTGCGCCTGGTCGACGACGACGACGTCGAGGTGCCCGTCGGCGAGATCGGCGAGATGGTCGTGCGGGCCGACGACCGCTGCGCCCTCAACCTCGGCTACCACAACGACCCCGAGGCCACCGCCGAGGCGTGGCGGGGTGGCTGGTTCCACACCGGTGACCTGTTCCGCCGTGACGCCGAGGGCTGGCACTACTTCGTCGACCGCGCCCGCGACAGCATCCGGCGCCGGGGAGAGAACATCTCGTCGTTCGAGGTGGAGGCCGTGCTCAACGCCCACCCCGACGCGGTGGAGGTGGCGGTCATCGGCGTGCGCACCGAACACGGCGACGACGAGGTGTTCGCCGCCGTGCAGGTGGCCGACCCCGCCTCGTTCGACCCGCTCGCCTTCCACTCCTGGGCGGCCGAGCGGCTGCCCCGCTTCATGGTGCCGCGCTACGTCGAGGCGTTCGCCGAGCTGCCCCGCAACCGCACGACGTCACGGGTGCTGAAGGCCGACCTGCGCGCCCGCGGCGTCGCCGACACGACCTGGGACGCCACCACCCCCTGAGGGACGGGTCAGGGCTCGAGGTCGAGGCCGAAGAGGGCGATGGCGTTGCCGCGCGCGAGCTTGCGGACCAGGCGGTCGTCGAGGTGGCCGAACTGCTCCGCCGCCGCCCGTCGCGAGTGCGGGAACGTGCCGTCCTGGTGGGGATAGTCGGTCTCGAACATCACGTTGTCCTCGCCGACGACGTCGAGCATCCGCACCCCGACCGGGTCCTTGAAGAAGCAGCTGTAGACGTTGGTCCGGTAGTAGGTCGAGGGCGGCTCGGGGCAGTGGGCCTTGCTGTCGCTCCAGCCCTTGTGGGTCTCCCAGACGTCGTCGACCCGCTCGAGCAGGTAGGGCAGCCAGCCGATCTGGGCCTCGGCGTACATGAGCTTCAGGCCGGGGAAGCGCACGAGCACGCCCGAGAGCAGGTAGTCGGTGAGCGACGCCACGCTGTTGCCGAAGATGATCGTGGCGTCGACGGCGGCGGGTGAGTCGTCGGAGGTGTGCGGCGTCCTGGTGCCCGACCCGATGTGCATGCACACGACCGTGCCGGTCTCCTCGCACGCGCGGAAGAACGGGTCCCAGTGCCCGGAGTGGATGCTGGGCAGGCCGAGGTAGGCGGGGATCTCGCTGAAGGCCACGGCCCGCACGCCCCGGGCGGCGTTGCGGCGCACCTCGGCGGCGGCGAGCTCGCCGTCCCAGAGCGGCACGAGGCACAGCGGGATGAGCCGGCCGCCGGTGCCGGCGCACCACTCGTCGACCATCCAGTCGTTGTAGGCCTCGACGCAGAGCTTCGCCAGCTCACGATCCTGGCCGCGGAGGAAGATCTGGCCGGCGAAGCGCGGGTAGTTCGGGAAGCACAGCTGGGCCTCGACGCCGTTCAGCGTCATGTCGTCGAGGCGCGCCTGCTGCTGCCAGCAGCCGGGGCGCATCTGCTCGAAGGTGACCCCGTCGAGCGTGATCTCCTCGGCCGGGTAGCCCGCCGCAGCGATGAGGCGCTTCACCGAGTAGAGGTGGTCCTCGTAGTGCCACCACGCCACCGGGTCGCCCTCGGTTCCGGGCGCCTCGATGTAGCCGCCGCCCTGCAGGATCGGTGTGCCAGGGGGCAGCAGTTCGATGCGGGGGCCGACGTCGCGGTACTTCGCCGGCAGACGGTCGACCCAGATGCCCGGCGGTTCGACGAGGTGGGCGTCGACGTCGACGATCGGCGGGATGCGCTCGATCAGCGGGTGGGTGTCAGGCTGGGGGCTGTCCACCACGGCCATCGGGTCCTCCGAGGGGTTCCGGCCCCGTCGGGGCTCAACATGGCCATGATAAGCAGGTTGCGTCCGGCGGCTCCGGGGCCGGGCACCGAGGAGCAATGGCCGACTTCCGCTACCCGCCCGACTGCGAAGAGCTGCGTGCCGAGGTGCGCGCCTGGGTGGCGACGGCGATGGACGGGGCCGACGCGCACGCCGACCCGCACGACCTCACCGGCCTGGCCGAACCGTACGAGCGAGCGCTGCACCGGCAGGCGGGCGAGCGCGGGTGGCTGGCCATGGGCGGGCTGCGCCAGTCGATCTTCGACTTCGAGGTGGCCCGGGCCGACGCCCCTGTGATCGACACGGCCATGACGTTGGCCGGCTCGGTGATCACCCTGTTCGCGTCGGACATCCAGCGGCGTCAGGTGCTGGCGCGGATGCACAACGGCGAGGTCGAGGTGAGCATCGCCTACACCGAGCCCGGCGCCGGCAGCGACCTGACCGCCGTGGCCACGACGGCCCGGGCCGACGGCGACGGCTGGGTGCTCGACGGCGTGAAGTCGCTGATCACCGGCCCCCACAAGGCCGACCTGGCCTGCGTGATCGCGGTGACCGACCCCGAGGTGGCGCCGCGCAGGGGCATGACCATGTTCCTGGTGCCGATGGATGCACCGGGCGTGTCCGTCGTGCGCACCCCGACGATGAACGGGTGGGACCTCGGCGAGATCCACCTCGACGGCGCCCGGTTGGCGGCCGACGCCGTGCTCGGTGAGGTCGGCAACGGATGGCGGCAGATGGCGCTGGCCATCGGCGCCGAGCGCTCGGGGGTGTTCCTGAACGGCTTCGCCCGCCACGCCCTCGACCTCCTCGTCGAGCACGTGCGCGGCGCTGTGCGCGACGGGCAGCCGCTGGCCGACGACCCGGTGGTGGTCGATCAGGTCGGGCGCCTCGAGGCGGCGTGGGCCGACGCCGAGCGGCTCAGCCGGCGGGCGCTGTGGGCCGCCACCACGGAGGGTGTCGAGCCCGAGCCCGCCATCGGCTCGATGGCCAAGGTCGTCTCCAGCGAGCTGCAGCAGGACATCGCCCGCACCGCCGTCGAGCTGGTCGGGCCCGAGGCGCTGACGTGGGGTCCGCTGTTCGGTGGTGGACCCTCCGACGGCCCGGCCGACCGGGGGCGCTTCGCCTACGAGGTGCTCGAGCGGGTGCACCCCACCATCGGGGCCGGGGCCAGCGAGGTGCAGCGCGACGCCATCGCCACCCTGGGCCTGCGCCTTCCCCGGAGGACCGTGTGATGGACCTCTCCCCCACCCCGTCGGGGCGCGTCGGTCGCTGGGTCGAGGCGGCCACTGCGAACGGCCGCGACGCCGGGCCGTGGACCTTCCACACCGAGGTGCTGCTCGACCTGCTCGGGTGGGACGGCTGCTCGCGCGCCACCGCCACCGGTGAGCACGACGACGGCCGGGCGCTCGTGGTGCCCGGCGCCCGCAGCAACGACGTGATGCTGGTCGGCGTCGGCCCCGCCACCGCCGCCGAGGTCGACCTGCGCCACGCCGCGGTCGAGGTCATCGACCGGCCGACCCTGGTCGACCCCACCACGTGCGAGGTGCGCTTCGGGCCCGACGCGGTGCGCCGGACCTGGAGCATCGACGTCGAGCGGGCCCACGCCGTCGCCGCCGCGGTGATGGCGGCCGACGCCGCGGGCGCAGCGGCCGCCGCGCTCGACGCCGCGCTGTCCCACGTGCGCGACCGCGAGCAGTACGGCGCGCCGCTGGCCACGCTCCAGGCCGTGCAGCACCGGGCCGCCGACATGGCCGTCGACGTGCGCCTGGCCACCGACGCCGTGCTCGACGCCGCCGGCGTGATCGACCGGGGCGAGCCCGACGAGCTCGTGCTGCTCGTGGCCGCCCATGCCAAGCTCGGCGTGGCGCGCAGCCAGAGCGTCACGGCGTCGGCCCACCAGCTGGCCGGTGGCCAGGGCATCCTCGGGTCGTCGCGGTTCCACCGCTGGCACCGCCGCACGACGGCCGCCGGCGTGCTCCTCGGCGACCAGCGCCACCACCGGGCCGTCGTCGGCCGGGCCGCCCTCGCCGGCCGCACCCGCTTCGCCTGAAGGCTGCCGAGCGCCGACTCCACCCGCTGCAACTCCCGTTCTGGCCGAAGTCGCGTACCGCCGGCAGTCCGTGGGTTCTGCCAGAAAGGGGGTCAGGCGGGGCCGGGGAGGACCTCGGGCACGGTCCCTCCCGGAGGCTCGGCCCAGGGGGAGGCGACGCGCGCGAGGTAGCCCGTCGCGGGGACCTCGACGTCGCAGCCGTAGCTCTGGGGCCACTCGTCGGGCAGGTGGAGCGACCCGAAGACCCAGTCGAGGGCCGGGACCGATCCCGCGTAGTTGCAGTCCCAGCGGCCCGGGTCGGCGGTGTGGTGCCAGTGGTGGAAGAACGGAGTGGCGACGATCCACTCGAGCGGCCCGAGGCGGCAGTTCACGTTGGCGTGCAGGAGCAGGCCCTGGATCCGCCGCAGGGCGAAGACGCTCACCACCGCGGGCGGGCTCAGCCCGAGCAGCAGGATCGGGAGCGTGGTCGACGCGGCCGAGAACATGGCGTCGACCGGGTGCCACCGGCTCGGGGCCAGCCAGTCGAGCTGAGGTGCCGAGTGGTGGACCGCGTGGAACCGCCACAGGAACGGCACCTCGTGGCTCAGGCGGTGGCTCCAGTAGCCGCACATCTCGGCCACGCAGAAGGCGGTCAGCCATCGGGCCCACCCCGGGAGCGAGCCGAGCTCCTCCGGCAGGGCGCTGGGCACCAGCGGGCCGACCACCGGTGCGAGCAACGCCACCACCACCGTGGCCGCGGCGGCCACGAGCACCTGGTCGATCACGAACGCCCCGGCATCGGTGGCCGCTCCCTCCCGCCGGTACGCCGGAGGCTGGGGGCGAAGCGGGCGCCAGCGCTCGAGCAGCGTGAAGCCGCCGCCGAGGACCACGAGGGCGAGGGCCACGTCGGGACGGAGGATGGCCGCGACGACGAAGAGCCCGGCGGCCCCGAGGAACGCCCAGGGCGAGCGCGGGAGGCTCACCCCGGGCAGGCGTGCGGCGACGCCCCGGGAAGCGGCCCGGAACGGGCGGACGAGCACGACGCCGACATGTCGAAGCCAACCCAAGAGCACACCTCGCCGAAGTGACCCGCCACCACGCGCACATCGCGTGGACGCCCACATGGTGCCCGGGCAGGCCGGCCGGCGGGCATCGCCCCCTGTGTGAGAGCACGGCCGGACGTGGCCCGTGCCCTACGGCGTTCTCGTGGAGGTGTCCGGTCGCCGGCGACGGGGAACCTCCACAAGAAGGGGCTTCGGGGAGGAACGAACGTCGGACCGGCGGGCCCGATGGGTCAGGCGGGGCCGGCGTTGCCGACGATGGCGGCGGTGACCTTCTTGGCCGCGTCGACGTCGGAGACGTACGACTGGGCCGCCACGAGGTGGGCCCGGGCCAGCGACTGCACCTTGGCGTCGCCCTTCTCGATGGCGTCGGCGATGCGGGTGTGGGCCTGCACCGCGGCCTTCCAGACCGATGCGGGCGGCACCTCCTCGCGGGTGCCGTAGACCGAGCTCTGGTGGGTCGCCCAGATGCGCTCGAGCGAGCCGACCACCTGGCGCAGCGTCTCGTTGCCGCAGAGGTCGACGATCGCGCCGTGGAAGCGGTCGACCGCCAGCAGGGTGGCCTCGGAGTCGCCGATGGCGGCCTCCTGGTCGGCGATCGCCTGCCGCAGCACCGGCACCACGACCTTCGCCCGGTCGGGGCGCTCGGCGCACAGCCCGGCGCACAGCGGCTCGAGCTCCTGGAGGGCGGCGCCGACGTCGCTCAGCGGGGTCTGCGACGACTGCAGCACCAGGCCGAGCATGTAGGCCACGCGGGCGTTGGTGGGCAGGTGCACCTCGGCGCCACCGACGTTGCCGCGGCGCACGGTGATCAGCCCCTCGGTCTCGAGGATGCGCATGGCCTCTCGGGCGGCGGGCGGGCCGACGTCGTACTGCTCGACGAGGTCCTCCAGGCGCGGCACGACGGTGAGCTCTCCGCTGAGGATGGCGTCGCGCAGGCTGGCGGCCACGACCTCGGCCATGCGGGGCGCCCGGGCCCGGCCGGCCTTCGACGGCAGGCCCCGGCGCGACGGCTCCTTGGGCAGGGAGAGCGGCTTCTCGGCAGGCGGGGTCATCGTGCCCTCCCGGTAGGGGCGACGGACGGGGCGGAGGTGGGGACCGTGCTCACGATCGGGCCTTGGGCAGGCCGAGGTGGCGCTCGGCGATGTTGTTGCGGTTGATCTCGGAGGTGCCGCCGTAGATCGTCGTCACCGGCGAGTGGCGGGCGTCGTAGTCGACGAAGCCGTCGGCGGCCGCACCCGGCTCGTGGAACTGGAGCAGGCCCTCGGGACCGGCCGCCTCCTGGAAGGCACGCGCCGCCCGCTGGTAGGCCTCGGTGGCGAACACCTTCACCATCGACCCCTCCAGGCCCGGCAACCCACCGGTGGCGGCGATCCACGCGGCCCGCATGGTGAGCAGGGCGGCCACCTGGTTGTCGATGGCGGTGCGGGCGATGTGGTCGCGCACGGTCGGGTCGTCGAGCAGGCCGACCTCGTCCGCCCACGCCCGGAAGTGGCGCAGCAGCGGCACACCGGCGTTGGTGCCGCCCATGACGCCACGCTCGAAGGCCAGCGCCACGGTCATCGTGCGCCAGCCGCCGTCGACGTCGCCGAGCACGGCGTCGTCGCCCACCCGCACGCCGTCGTACCAGGTGGCGTTCGTGCGCTCGGTGCCCATGGTGTGCACCGGCGCCACGGTGATGCCCGGGGTGTCCATCGGGAGGATGAACATCGTCAGGCCTCGGTGCTTGGCGACCTCGGTGTTGGTGCGGGTGAGCAGGATGAGCCACGTGGCCTCGTGGGCCATCGTCGTCCACATCTTCGCCCCGTCGATCACCCACTCGTCGCCGTCGCGCACCGCTCGGGTGGTGGCGGCGGCGACGTCGGAGCCGCTGTCGGGCTCGCTGTAGCCCATGCACACCAGCGCCTGGCCCGACGTGATCGTCGGGATGATGCGCTCCTTCTGCTCCTCGGTGCCGACGGCGTTGATCACGCCGGCCACCATGAGGGCGACGGAGATGCCGTCGTAGGGCGCCCCGGCCTTCTCGAGCTCGCTGAACAGCAGCCACAGCTCGATCGGGTCGCCACCACCCCGGCCCGGCACCGCCCGCTCGAGCAGCCCCTCGCGGGCCAGGGCCTGGGTGAGCTCGGGCACGTCGAAGGTGCCGGTCGAGTGCATGCGGTCGATGGCCTCGGGCGTGACCGCCTCGGCGATGATGCGGCGCACGGTGGCGCGATAGGCCTGCGCTTCGGGCGTGAGCGAGAAGTTCATCGGGCCGCTCCCGCCGGGGCAGGCGACGGGGTCGATGCCGGCCCGAGCAGCAGGTCGGCGAGGCGGGCCCGCTCGGCCGCCGGCGGCCCGGCCACCAGCCGCCACCCCCGCGCCCGGCGGAAGTAGAGCTGGATGTCGTACTCCTCGGCGTAGCCGTAGCCGCCGTGCACGTGCAGCGAGCGGTCGGTGGCGGCGGCCGCGGCCTCGCCGGCGAACAGGAACGCCATCGAGGCCAGCACCGTCGGGTCGGTGAACTCGTTGTCGTCGACGTCGACCACCCGCTGGTCGACGGGCAGGGTGGCGGCCCACGCGGCCCGGTGGGCCAGGAGGCGCGCCCCGTCGATCAGCCCCGGCAGGTCGGCGAGGAGGTGCTGTACGGCCTGGAACGAGCCGATGGGCACGCCGAACTGGTGGCGCTCGGTGGCGTAGGCGACGCCCATCTGCAGCGACCGCTCGGCGATCCCGACCAGGGCCGCGGCGGTGAGGGTGCGCCACTCGTCGAGCGCCTCGTCGAACCGGGTGGCCGGGCCGAGCACGGTGCGCTCACCGGCGCGGGCGCTGCGGTCGGCCAGGGGCTGGTCGGCGTGGTTGCGGGGCCCCGAGCCGGGGGCCTCGGAGCGCACGGCCACCACCTGGTCGCCGTCGACGCCGACCACCACGTCGGCCACCGCACCGGTGGGCACCAGCCGCCACGTGCCGTCGGCGGCCGCGGGCTGCAGGGCCACGCCGCCGACCAGCTCCCCCGAGATCAGCTCCTCGTCGGGGAACAGCCGCGTGGCGACGAGGTGGTCGACGAGCGGCACGGGAGCGATGGCCCGGCCGACGGCCTCGGCCACCACGAGCAGGTCGGCCAGCGAGGCACCGCCGCCGCCCTGGTCCTCGGGCGAGCCCATGCCCGGCGCGCCCAGCGCGCCGAGGGCGTCCCACAGGGCCCGGTCGAACCCGAGCGGCTCGGCGCCACGCACCACCGACACCGGGCACTCGTTGGCGAAGAACCCGTCGAACAGCTCGGCCACCGCCTGCTGGTCGGCATCGAGCGAGAGGTCGATGCCCTCTGCTCCCCCGGGCCCGACGGCGCTCACGAACGGCCTCCCGCCGACGACCCCGGCAGGCCCTGTCGCAGGAGCCCGGCGGCGGCCGGGTCGCCGAGGCTGATCGACTCGCGTCGGCGGATGCGCCACGTGCCGCCCTCGCCACCGCCCTCGGCGCCCGGGTCGCGCCGGAGCTCCCACCGGTTGACCGCCTGGCGCCACACGCGCACCGGGCCGTCCTCCTCACGACGGGCGTAGGTGGTGGCGTAGCCGACGGCCACCGCGTCGTCGCCGTCGACCTGCACGTCGAAGGGGCCCATCACGTGGGCCGAGCCGGGGGCGATGGCGCCGTGCTCGGGCCCGAGCACCATGTCGTGCACCGACTGGGGGCCCTCGGCGATGGTGTGGCCGTCGACGACCAGACGGGTGTCGTCGGTGTAGAGCGCAGCGGTCCCGGCAGCGTCGAGCGAGTCGACGCCGAAGCCGTAGGCCACCAGCGTGTGCTCGACGGCCCGCACGGCCTCGAGCTCGGCGACGCGCGCCTCGAGCGTCGCCAGGCGGGCGGTCAGCTCATCGGTGTCGGGCACGCGCTCCCCCACTGCAGCCGGGCGACGGGCCCGGCCGGGCCGGTCGTGGGGCGGCTCCGGGCCGGGCCGCCACCATGGTCATCATGGCTAGGTTAGACGGGGTCGCCGCCCCCGCTGTCGGGTGCGTACCGTCGCGGTCGACCGACAGAGGGGGACCACCGTGAAGTACCTGCTGCAGCACCCGGAGCCGATCGGGGCCGAGAACGACCTGCTCGGCACCGGCGACCTCACCGTGGTGGCCCGCGCCCTCGAGGCCGCCGGCTGGGACGGCATCGCGTTCACCGAGCACCCGGCCCCGGGCCGGCGCTGGCTCGCCGAGGGCGGCGGCCACCAGACCCTCGACCCCTTCGTGGCCCTCGGCGCTGCCGCCGCCGTGACCGAGCGGCTGCTCCTGCTCACCTACCTGTCGGTGCTGCCATACCGGAACCCGTTCCTCACGGCCAAGGCCGCCGCCACCCTCGACATCATCTCCAGGGGCCGCTTCGTGCTGGGCGTGGGCACCGGCTACCTGAAGGGCGAGTTCCACGCCCTCGGCGTCGACTTCGACGAGCGCAACGCCCTGTTCGATGAGGCCATCGAGGCCATGCGCCTGCACTGGACGGGTGAGCCCTTCAGCTACGAGGGCTCGCACTTCAACGCCCGCGACCTCCTCGCGCTGCCGAAGCCGTCGGGACCGATCCCGATCTGGCTGGGAGGCAACTCGAAGCTCACCCGACGCCGGGTGGCCGCCTCGGCCCAGGGGTGGATGCCGATGACGGGCTCGGCCGAGCTGGCCGCCACCACCCGCACCGCCACGATGGCCGGGCTCGACGACGTCGCCGACGCCGTGCGCGACATCCGCGACGCTGCCGGCGACCGCGCCGACGAGATCGACGTGATGATCCTCTACACCGACGAGTCGATCCTGCAGGCGGGCGTCGACGTCGAGCGCCACCGTGACGAGCTGGGCCGCATGCGCGACGCCGGCGCCACCTGGGTGTCGTTCGCCTTCGATCTGCCCACCGAGGCGGCCACCCTCGAGTTCGTCGACGGCTTCGCCGAGTCCTACCTCGGCCCCCACCGCGTCTGACGCCCGCCCCGCGGCACCCGCTCGACCCCTCTGGTACAGCACGTCGCCCAGAGGTTCACGATCCGTACCAGAGGTGGGAGCGGTCAGCGGTAGAGACTCAGAGCAGCTCGAGCACCATGGCCGAGCCCATGCCACCACCGGCGCACATCGACACGACGCCGGTCTGCAGGCCGCGGCGGCGCAGCTCGCCGAGCATGGTGACGACCATGCGCGAGCCGGTGCAGGCGATGGGGTGGCCGAGGCTGCAGCCGCTGCCGTTCACGTTCATGATCGTGGGGTCGATGCCGAGGGTGCGGTAGGCCGCGATCGGCACCGAGCAGAAGGCCTCGTTGACCTCCCAGAGGTCGACGTCGCCGACCGAGAGGCCCGCCTTGGCCAGGGCCTTCGGGATGGCGAGGGTGGGGCCCATGCCGGTGCGGGCCGGCTCCAGGCCGGCGTTGCCCCACGACACGATGCGGGCCAGCGGCGCGAGGCCGTGGGCGGCGGCGTAGTCGGACGACACCACGACCATGGCGGCCGCCGCGTCGTTGAGGCCGGCGGCGTTGCCGGCGGTGATGGTGAAGCCCTCGATCTCGGGGTGCAGCGGCTTGAGCTCGCCCAGGCTGTCGGCGGTGACGCCGCGGCGGGGGTGCTCGTCGACCGAGAAGGTGATGGTGGAGCCGTCGGCCAGGGGCACGTCGGTGACGGGCACGATCTCGTCGTCGAACCAGCCGTTGTCGATCGAGAGCACGGCCTGGCCGTGGGTGTAGGCCGCCCACTCGTCGAGGTCGCGGCGGGTGAGGCCCATCTCCAGCGCGGTGTTGTTGCCGACCGTGATGGTCATGTCGAACGCCGGGGCGTCGGGGGTCTCGGGGTGGCTCGGCGACATCCACGGCTGCGCATCCTGGCCGATGCCCGGGCGCTTGAACGACGACGGCGAGGTGGAGATGCTCTCGGTGCCGCCGGCCACGGCCACGTCGGTCATGCCCGCCATGATCGAGGAGGCGGCGATCTGCACGGCGGAGAGGCCGGCCGCGCAGTGGCGGTTGTCGGCGAGGCCCGGGACGTGGTCGAGGCCGAGGCGCACGGCCACGTTGCGGCCGATCACGCCGCCGCCCTGCAGCGACTCGGCCACGACGATGTCGTCGATGTCGGCGCTGGGCACGCCGGCGCGCTCGATGGCGGCGCCCACCGCGACCTCGGCCAGGCGGAAGGCGTCGACGCCCACGAGCGAGCCCTTGTTGGCCCGGCCGATCGGCGTGCGGGCGGTGGAGACGATGACGGCGTCGGGCATGAGGTCCTCGGTTCGGTGCAGCGGGATCGGGTGGTGCGGGCGTGTGGGATCAGTGGGCGTCGTTCGAGCCGGATGCGGCCGGGTCGGCCCACTCGGCCTCGCGCTTCTCGGCGAAGGCCTTGGGCCCCTCGGTCTGGTCGGGGTGGCCCCACATGGAGACGAGGTCGAGGGCGCCGGCGCGGCAGGCGTCGGTGAGGCCGAGCTCCAGCGCCCGCCACAGCGCGCGCTTCGACGCGGCCATGGCGGCGGGCGAGTTGCGGGCGATCTTCTCGGCCAGCT
>CAMFLJ010000006.1 GCA_945957335.1 uncultured Actinomycetes bacterium
ACCACAACGACGACTCGGCCACCCGACCCGCCGCCAACGCCTTCCCCGCGTCAGCGACCCGTGACAACTGGTCGCACACCGCCACCACCTCCGCCGCGTCCCGCGCCGGCAACTGACCCGGATCGAGCTCAACCAACAGCGAACGCAACGACGCGACGAGCGCAGCCAACGGCCGCACCGCCACCCCCACCCTCAGCTCACCACCGTTCCCGCTCGAACCCATGAGACGACCCTACGCAGGGGGTGTGACAGCCCCCTGACCAGGGGAAACAGCCCCGACTGTGGCGCTCGAAGCCGCCGTCCCAGACCCCGGTCAGTCCGGCGGGGCGAGGGCGCGGAGCGAGGCGAGCGACGCCACGACCACGCCGCGCTGGAACTGCGCCGACGCGGGCCGGCCGAGCACGTACACCCGGTGGTGCAGCGGGCCGACCACGAAGCTCATCGCCGCCTCGGTGGTGAGGCGCCGCCCGGGCTCGCCCCGGCCGAGCTCGCCGCGCTCGCGGGCGCGGTCGAGCACGTGGCCGAGCACGACCAGGCGGGGCACCACGAACTTCTCGTTGATGGCAGCCCGGAAGTCGGGGTTGCGGCTGAGCTCGACGGCGACGTCCTGGCGCAGGGCCTCACCGGCGGGCCGCACCGCCATGGAGGCGGCCACGTCGCGCACGAAGGCCACGATGTCGCCCTCGAGCGAGCCGGTGTCGATCTCCGTCGCCGCCGGGTGCAGCGACGCGAGCGCAGCGGCGACGAGGTCCTGCTTGGTGGGCCAGCGGCGGTAGAGCGTGGCCGACGAGACTCCCGAGCGGGCGATGACCGCGGCCATGGTGAGCCCGCCGAAGCCGTCCTCGCCGAGCACGTCGAGGGTGGCGGCGAGGATGGCCTGGTCGGCGGCCTCGCTGCGTTGACGACCGGGCCGGCCGCGTGCCGGCTCGGTGGGAACGGACGAGGTGGGGCTCACCGGTGCGGCCATCTCAGCCCTCCGCCTCGTCGTCGTCGCTGCCGCCACCCGCGGTCAGGAGCGAGCCCTCGGCCCGTCCGTGGCCACCACCCTCGGCGGGGTCGAGCAGGCCCTGGACCTCGGCGGTGTCGCGCTCGAGCACGCTCTCGGCCTCGGCGTAGGTGAGGGAGGCGATGCCGTCGAGCGGGCCCATGGCGGACTCGCGCACGTCGCCCGCCCGGGCCGGTAGGAAGAGGAACACCACGAGGGCGCCGACGAGGATGGCGGCGATGCCGACCATGAGCGAGGTGCTCATGCCGTCGACGAACTGCGACTTGGCGGCGTAGACGAGGTCGGAGCCGAGCTGGCCGGGCAGGTTCGCCGCCACGTTCACGGCACCGCCGAGAGAGTCGCGGGCCTGGGCCACGAGGTCGGGCGGCACCCCGGCGTCGGCGAAGGCGTTGGCCACGCCCGGGCGGAACACGCTGGCGAACACCGAGCCGATGATGGCCACGCCGAGGGCGCCGCCCATCTGGCGGGTGGTGTCGTTCATGGCCGAGCCCACGCCGGCCTTCGAGGGCGGCAGCGAGCCCATGATCGACTCGGTGGCCGGTGCCATGGCCAGGCCCATCCCGATGCCCATGAGCACCATGCCGAGGAACATGCGCGGGTAGCCGTTGGTGACCGGCACGGTGGAGATCGTGAAGAGGGCGGAGGCCACCACGAGCAGGCCGCAGCCCACCACCAGCTTCGAGCCCACCCGCTCGACGATGCGAGGTGCCAGAGGGGCGGTGATCAGCATCATCACCGCCATCGGCATGCCCCGGAACCCGGCCTGCAGCGGGCTGAACCCGAGCACGAGCTGCAGGTACTGGGTGCCGATGAACGCCTGGCCGTACATGGCGAACGACACCAGGGTGACGGCGATGTTGGCGGCGCTGAAGCGGCGGTTCTTGAAGAAGCGCATGTCGAGCATCGGGTGCTCGCAGGTGAGCTCCCACAGCACGAACCCGGCCAGCACGGCGATGCCGCCGGCGAGGGGGACGTAGACGCCCGGCTCGCCCCAGCCCTTGGTGGGCGCCTCGATGATCGCCCAGAGCACGGCGACGAGGCCGACGATGGAGAGGAGCGCGCCGAGCGGGTCGAGCTTGGCGGCGTGGGCGTCCTTCGACTCGGGCAGCACGTACCAGGCGCCGATCAGCACGACGATGATCACCGGCACGTTCACGAAGAAGACCGAGCCCCACGAGAAGTGGGCCAGCAGGAACCCGCCGAGGATCGGCCCGAGGGCGCTCGACCCGCCGGCCACCGCGGCCCACACGCCGATGGCGCGGCCGCGCTCCTTGGGGTCGTGGAAGATGTTGGTGAGCAGCGAGAGGGTGGCCGGCATGATGCAGGCCGCCCCGATGCCCATGAAGGCCCGGGTGAAGATCAGCTCGGTGGCGCTGGTGGCCAGGCCCGACAGCACCGAGCCGATGCCGAACACCACCACGCCTACCATGAGGGCCCGCTTGCGCCCGAAGCGGTCGCCCATCGAGCCGAGGGTGAGCAGGAGGCCGGCGAACACCAGCGAGTAGCCGTCGATGATCCACTGCATCTGGCTGGTGGTGGCGCCGAGGTCGCGGATCAGGTCGGGGATGGCGACGTTGAGGATCGTGTTGTCGAGCGTGATGACGCACAGGCCGGTGCAGAGCACCGCCAGCGCCCACCACCGCCGCTCGTGGACCTTGGCCTCGTCCACCGCTCAGCGCTCCCCGGGGACGGCCGCGGTGGGCGTGGTCGAGGTGGCGGTGGGCGTGGTGGGCGCCGGGTCGGGATCGGCGCCGGCCGCCGCCAACGAGCCCTCGGCCCGGCCGTGGCCACCGCCGGCGGCGACGTCGAGGAGGCCGTCGGCCTCGGCGGTGTCGCGCTCGAGCACGCTCTCGGCCTCGGCGAAGCCCAGCGACGCCAGCCCGTCGAGCGGGCCCGCCTCGTCCTCGCGCACGTCGCGGGCGCGGGCCGGCAGGAAGAGGAAGACGATCGCGGCGCCGACGAGCACGGCCGCGATGCCGACGTGCAGGGCGGTGCTCATGCCGTCGACGAACTGCGACTTGGCGGCGTAGATCAGGTCCTGGCCGAGCTGCCCGGGCACCTGGCCCGCCACGCCGATGGCGCCGGCGATGGAGTCGCGGGCGATGGCCACGCCCTCGGGCGGCACGCCGGCGGCGGTGAACTGCTCGGTGAGCCCGGGACGGAACGTGGCGGCGAAGACCGAGCCGATGATGGCCACGCCGAGGGCGCCGCCCATCTGGCGGGTGGTGTCGTTCATGGCCGAGCCGACGCCCGCCTTGGCCGGCGGCAGCGAGCCCATGATCGACTCGGTGGCGGGGGCCATCATCAGCCCCATGCCGAGGCCGAGCAGCAGCATGCCCACCACCATGTGGGGGTAGCCGTTGGTGACGGGCACGGTGGAGAAGACGTAGAGCGCGGAGGCCACGCCGAGCAGGCCGAAGCCCACGACGAGCTTGGTGCCGATGCGCTCGACGAGGCGGGGGGCGAGCGGCGCCACCGACACCATGACGATGGCCATCGGGAGGCTGCGGATGCCGGCGGCGAGCGGGTCGAAGCCCAGCACCGTCTGCAGGTACTGGATGCCGATGAACGCCTGGCCGAACATGGCGAAGAACACGAGGGTGACGGCGATGTTGGCGGCGGTGAAGCGACGGTTCTTGAAGAACCGGACGTCGAGCATCGGGTGGTCGCAGGTGAGCTCCCAGAGCACGAACCCGGCGAGCACCACCACGCCGACGGCGAGCGGCGCGTACACGCCCGGGTCGCTCCAGCCCTTGGCCGGGGCCTCGATGATCGCCCAGAGCACGGCGACGAGGCCGAGGATCGACAGCCCGGCGCCGAGGGGGTCGAGGCGGGGGGCGTCGGCGTCGCGGGACGACGGCAGGAGGAACCAGGCGCCGAGCAGGGCGAGGATGATCACCGGCACGTTCACGAAGAACACCGAGCCCCAAGAGAAGTGGCGCAGCAGGAGGCCGCCGAGCACCGGCCCGAGCGCACCGCTGGCGCCGGCGGTGGCCGCCCACACGCCGATGGCCCGGCCCCGCTCCTTGGGGTCGTGGAAGATGTTGGTGAGCAGCGAGAGCGTGGCCGGCATGATCAGCGCGGCGCCGAAGCCCATCGAGGCGCGGGTGAAGATCAGCTCGGTGGGGCTCGAGGCCAGGCCCGACAGCACCGATCCCACGCCGAAGATGCCGAGGCCGACCATGAGGGCGCCCTTGCGGCCGAAGCGGTCGCCGACCGAGCCCATGGTGAGGAGCAGGCCGGCGAACACGAGCGTGTAGCCGTCGATGATCCACTGCAGCTGGCTGGTGGTGGCGCCGAGGTCGCGGATGAGGTCCGGGATCGCCACGTTGAGCACGGTGTTGTCGAGCGTGATCACCAGCAGGCTCGTGCAGAGCACCGCCAGCGCCCACCATCGCCGCTCGTGGATCCTGGCTTCGTCCATCGGGTCCTTCTCGCTCCTGGGCGTCGGGGGGCGCCGCTCCGCGGACCCTAAGCGAACCGGAGCCATTTCGAAACATCAGTGTTTCGTGACGTACGGCACACAGGTCCGCCACCCGGCGTCCCCAGGGAGCTCTCAGGCAGACCTCACCCCCACCTCACCGCCCGCGAACCAGGCGCTCACGACCGTTCCGTACGTTCGACCCATGAGCACCAAGCGACCCCACCCCGCCGCCCGCAGCCGTGCCCTCGTCGCCTCGCTGAGCATCGGCTTGGCCAGCGCCCTCGGCCTCGGCATGGCCCTCCAGCAGGTCTCCTCCAGCACCACCGTCGTGGCCGCCGCCGACACGAGCGCCACCACCGCCGACAGCTCCACCACGTCGAGCTCGACGACCTCGACCTCGGCCACCCCCTCGACGACGGCGTCGACCACGGCCACCGCGCCGTCGACGACCACGACGACCGCGTCCAAGGCCACGACGACCACGACCACGGCCGCGGCATCGACCTCCACCAGCTCGTCGAGCTCGTCGACGGCCACCCGCACCAAGGCCAGCTGACCCGCACCGACGGTGTGACCGACCAGGGCAGAGCGTCGACGTGACGACCGACACTCCGGGTTCTCACCGAACTCTCACCCGGAGCGAACCTTCGGCTCACGGCCGGTCCGTACGTTCGTCACCCATGAGCCCGAAGCGCCCCCACCCCGCCGCCCGCAGCCGTGCCCTCGTCGCATCGCTGAGCATCGGTGTGGCCAGCGCCCTCGGCCTCGGCATGGCCCTCCAGTCGTTGACCACCAGCGCCGCCTCGGCCGTGACCACCGGCGACACCAGCGGCTCGGGCAACGACGTCGGCGCCGGGGCCGGCACGCACATCCCGCCCACCACGGCGGCCACCCCCTCGACCAGCGCCGCCAAGAGCACGACCACCACGGCGCCGAAGAGCACGACCACGACGACCCCCGCCCGCAGCAGCGCCTCGAGCTCGTCCTCCTCGTCGAAGTCGACCTCCACCCACACCCGCACCCGCAGCAGCTGAGAGGCCCCGATGAGCTCGCTCCCCTGGTACGTCGCCCGCTCCGCCGGCATCGTCTCGTGGGGCCTGCTCGCCCTCTCGGTGATCTGGGGCCTCGCCCTCTCGACCCGGGCCCTCGGCAAGCGACCCCGCGCCAACTGGCTGCTCGACCTCCACCGGTTCCTCGGTGGCCTGGCCGTCATCTTCGTGGGCGTCCACCTGGTCGGCCTGGCGTTCGACCACTGGGTCGACATCGGCCTGCGCCAGATGCTCGTGCCGTTCACCTCGAGCTGGAACCCCGCCGCCGTCTCCTGGGGCGTGGTCGGGCTCTACCTGCTGCTCGCCATCGAGCTCACCTCGCTGCTGCGCAAGCGCCTCCCGAAGCGGTTCTGGAAGGGCATCCACCTCACCAGCTACGGCCTCTACGTGATCGCCACCGTGCACATGTTCACGGCCGGCACCGACGCCGGGTCGAAGTACCTGCAGTGGACCGCCGTCGGCGCCACCGCCGTCATCGTCTTCTTCACCGCCTTCCGGATCATGGGCCCCGACAAGGCCGAGGCGGTGCCGGGCGGGCAGCCCTCGACCGCCGACCGCCTCGCCGCCGCCAAGGCCGAGGCCGCCCGCCAGCGCATCGGCGCCGCTCCCCGCTGAGGCCTCTCCCCCTCCACCACGCCGTCGGGACGCTCCGCGCCTGCGGGTACCATCCCGCCACGCCCGTGACTGGAACGCCTGGGGAGGCACCACCGTGGAGAGGCTCGCGATCGACCTGCTGGCACCGGAGCTGTACGCCGGCGACCCGTACCCCACCTACGCGTGGATGCGGGCCAACGAGCCCGTCTACTGGGACGAGGCCAATGAGCTCTGGGGCATCGCTCGCTACGACGACATCGTCCGGATCGAGAAGGACAAGGACACCTTCATCTCGTCCGACACCGAGAAGGGCGGCTACCGGCCCAACCTGCCGGCCGACCCGGCCATCATCGGGCTCGACGATCCCCAGCACCACAAGCGCCGCAACCTCGTGTCGCGCCGCTTCACCCCCCGTGCCGCCTCCGCCTGGGAGGACGACATCCGGGGCAAGGTCACGGCCCTGATCGACGGCGCCGTCGCCGCCCAGGAGGCCAACGGCTCGGTCGAGGTCGTCAACGAGCTCGCCGCCCCGCTGCCCGCCATGATGATCGGCAAGCTGCTCGGCTTCGACGAGGCCGACTGGCCCAAGCTCAAGCACTGGTCCGAGACCACCATCGCCATGGGCGGTGGCCCCCGGTACTTCAACGAGGTCGGCATGACCTCGGCCATGGAGTTCGCCCAGGCCTGCGCCGAGCTGTTCGCCGAGAAGAAGCAGAACCCCGGCGACGACGTGCTCTCGCACTACACCACGGCCGAGGTCGACGGCTGCCCGATGGACGACGCCATGGTGATCAGCGACTCGCTGCTCCTGCTCGACGGCGGCGCCGAGACCACCCGCACGGTGATCGCCCACACCATCGTGAACCTCTTCGAGAACCCCGAGCAGCTCGAGAAGCTGCGGGCCGGCGCCGACCTCACCGTCGCCGTCGAGGAGTTCATCCGCTACGTCACCCCGATCCACAACATGTGCCGGGTGGCCCGGGTCGACGCCGAGGTCGGTGGGGTCACCATCCCCGCCGGCAACCAGGTGGTGCTCATGTACAGCTCCGCCAACCGCGACGAGGCCCACTTCGACGACCCCGAGTCGCTCGACGTCACCCGCACGCCCAACAACCACATCTCGTTCGGCTTCGGCACCCACTTCTGCCTCGGCGCCTCGCTGGCCCGCCTCGAGATCAAGGTGTTCTTCGAGGAGCTGCTCCGCCGCACCAAGGGCTGGGAGCTCACGCCGGGCACCGAGCCGGCCTGGATGCCGAACGCCTTCGTGCGCGGCGTCGAGTCGGCCCAGGTCACCTTCGACTGGGCCTAGGCCCGCCCGCCGCCGGCGGCCCCGTCCGGGCGCCCCGTCACCCGCTCCGCATCACCGATCGCACCGCACCCGCACCGCACCAGGGGGAACCATGTCCGAGGCCGTCGACCCGACCACCGTCGAGCTGCCCATCGAGGGCGTCGAGCCGATCTTCCGGCACATGGACGACCCCGACATGCCGTGGCAGCTGTGCCGCCACCAGCGCAACGCCGACGGCTCGGAGAGCTACGTGCGCGAGAAGTGGTTCGCGTTCAGCCCCGACCCGCAGTACCTCTCGCTCTACGCCGAGTACGACCCCGGGATGATGGTGCGCCGCCACGGCCACTACAGCCCGCACATCGTGTTCGTCATCGACGGCGGGCTGTGGTTCGGCGACCGCTGGTGCCCGGCCGGCAGCCACATCGAGCTGCCCTTCGGCGCCGCCTTCGGCCCCATCCGGGCCGGCGACGAGGGCGCCAAGCTGTTCGAGGTGATGATGGGTGACCCCCGCTCGTGGGGCGACCAGCCCGAGGTCTACGAGGCGGCGCTGGCCGACAACGGCGTCACGCCGCTGCCCGACCCGCCGGTCGAGTTCCCCGAGTGGCTCTCCGACCTGCGCCAGACCTGGGCCGGCGCCGAGTAGCACCCGGGCCGGCCCTCGGTCCTCAGGGCCAGAGGGGGCCTTCGGTGTCCCATCCGACGGGCTGGCCCCAGCCGTTGCGGAACGACACGTCACGGGCGGGCTGGCGCTGGGCCACGCCCCACTTGCCCGTGGGGTAGCCGAACGACACGGTGCCGGCGATGTACCAGGTCTCGTCGGAGGGCACGCCGAGGATCTCGCGGGTCTCCCCGTCGAAGAACGCCAGGGCCTGGGTGAGCGACGAGCCGATGCCCTCGGCCCGGGCCGCCAGCTGCGCGCTCCACATGGCCGGGTAGATCGAGCTGCCACCCGGGTCGGAGCTGAACCCGAAGAGGTAGAGCGGGACCTCCTCGAAGTGGTCGGCCAGCCACTGGGCCGACTTCTGCACGGCGAGCATGCTCTTGGACTCGGGCGTGTCGGGGGCGGCGAGGGCCGAGTCGATGCGGTCCTTGTAGTAGCCGGTCCAGAGCCCGGCGATGGCCTGCTGGTAGAGCGGCGCCAGGCGGGCCTTCACCTCGGGCGAGTCGACCAGCATGAAGCGCCAGTTCTGGGTGTTGCCGCCGCTCGGGGCGCGCACGGCGGCGTCGAGGATGCGCTCCTGGGCGTCCATCGGGATCGGCTCGGGCGTGACCCGGCGCATCGCACGGGTCGTGTAGAGGGCTTCGCGGACGTCCATGTCAGGCCTCCTTGGCGGCGACGACGGCGGTGTGCAGGTCGTTGATCAGCCCGGCGAACTGCGCTCGCTCGTCGGGGTCGAGGCCGGCGAGGGCCAGGCCGAAGGCGGCGTCGGTGCCGGCCTCGGCGACCTTCCAGCGCTCCTTCACCGAGCCGGCGTCGGGCAGCTTCTCGGCGTCCCAGCCGAAGATGCCGGCCATGTGCGGTGCCCGGTAGGCGAGGGCCTCCTGGCCGGTGAGGCCGGCAGCCAGGACGGCACCGCCGTGGAGAGCGCCGCGCAGCTCGCGCAGGGCGTTGAGCAGGTACTGGGCCCGGGCCTTGGGCCGGTCGGCCGAGGGGCCGCCGAGGGCACGCCACCCGGCGAAGAGCGGAGCGCTCGAGGACGTGGCGCCCTCGACGACGCGCTCGCACAGCTCGACGAGCCGGTCGAAGCCGGGGATGTCGGGCAGGTGGGCCTCGCCGTAGGCACCGGCGAGGGTGACCCACTCCTGGGCCGACTCGCCCGGCGACAGCACCTTGCGGCCGCTGTCCCACTGCGAGATGACCGAGGCGGGGTTCCAGAACACGAAGGCGGCGGCCACGACGTCGCCGTGCACGTCGCCCAGGGCGCCGCCCCGGCCGAGCACGTAGAAGTCGAGCCCGCCGAAGCCCATCTCGGCGCCGCGGGCGTAGGTCGGCCCGTCGAGCATGAACGCGCCACCCACCTGCTCGATGGCGTGGGCGGTCGCGTGCGCGGCCTCGGTCGGTTCCATCTGTCCCCCCGATGTGTCGTGGTCCCGGTCGGCGCACCCTACGCCGTCACGCCCCGCCCGCTCCTGCCGCGCCGGTCCCCCGCCCCTCCTCGAAAGGTGGCTCACCACGTACGGCCCGCCGCGCCACGTGAGCCACCTTCGGCGGGGTGGGCGCGTAGGTTCGGGCGATGGCGATCGGTCGGCGGGCGTTCCTCATCGGTGGCGGCGCCGCGGTCGGCGTGGTCGTGGTCGGCGCGGTGGGCGGTGGCCTGCTGGTCGAGGACGGTGTGCTGCCGGGCAAGTCGAAGCTCGACGAGGTGCTCGGGCGCTGCGGGTCGATGCTCGAGCCGCCCGACGTCGAGCCCGGGCCCGTCACCTCCGGGACCTTCACCTCGGCGGCCCGCAACGGGGCCGAGGTGGGCTGGACGGTCATCCGGCCGCCCGGCACCGAGCCCGCCGACGCGCTGCCGGTCTGCCTGTTCCTCCACGGCCGGGGCGGGTCGCACACCGACGCCACCGGGCCGATGGAGCTGCCCCGCTTCCTCGCCGGCGCCGTGCAGGACGGCGTGCCCCCGTTCGCGATCGTGTCGGTCGACGGGGGCGACGCCACCAACTGGCACCGCCGCTCCGACGGCGACGACCCGGCGAAGATGATCAGCGACGAGCTGTGGCCGATGCTCTCCGCCCAGGGCCTCGACGTGGGCCGCCACGCCTTCTGGGGCGTGTCCCTCGGCGGCACCGGAGCGCTCTACCTGGCCACGATGCTGCCCTTCTCGCCCGCCGGCGTCGTGGCGTCCAGCCCGGCGCTGTGGCGCGAGCCGGGCGAGTGGCAGGCGGGCGCCTACGACGACGCCACCGACTTCGAGGCCAACAACCTGTGGGCCCGTCGCGACCTGCTCGACGGCCTCGCCCTGCGCATCGACTGCGGCGAGTCCGACCCCTTCGTCACCCGGGTGCGCGAGTTCCGCGACAGCCTGAGCCCCACGCCGGCCGGCGGGATCGAGCCCGGCTGCCACGACACGCGCTTCTGGAGCCGGCAGACCCCCGACCAGCTCGCCTTCCTCGGCGCCGCGCTGGCCGCCACCCTGCCCTCCTGAGCCTGTCCGCTCGACACCCTCTGGTACAGCTCGTCGCACCAGGTGCGATCAGCTGTACCAGAGGGATCAGCGAGGCCGAGGCCGAGGCCGAGGGCGAGGGCGAGGGCGAGGGCGAGGGCTCAGGCGAACTCGTACTCGACGACGTCGTCGAGGGAGACGGGCCGGTCCTCGATGCCGTCGAAGCCGTCGGCGCCGGTGTAGCTGTCCTCGCCGATGAACAGGCCGTCGTCGCCGATCGGCCAGATGATGGCCATGCGGGCCTCGTAGAGGTAGTAGCCGTCGGGGTCGGCCACGGTCTTGCCCATCGCCTCGAGCGTGCGGCCCGGGTACGCCATGCGCATCACGCCCTCGGTGAGGATGCAGTGGCGGTCGACCACGAGGCGGTCGATGTCGAGGTGCAGGCGGTGCGCGCCCGACGCCGCGAAGTTCTCGTAGAACTGCTGCACCGCGGCCTTGCCGACGATGTCGACCTGACCGCTCGGCGAGAAGTTCTGGTAGAGCGCCTTCTCCGACACGGTGGCCATGAGGCTCTCCATGTCGAGCGAGGCCTCGGCCTTCATGTGCTGGAGCAGCAGCTCGAGGTTGCGCACGAGCACCGGGTCGGTCTCGGTGGCGAGGCGTTCGGTGACCTTGCGCCAGGTCAGGTTCTGGTCGATGACGGGCATGGCGGTCCCCCTGTGGTGTGCGATGCCTCCGGGCACCGGAAGGGGTGCCCGTCGGCCCGACCGCCCTCCCCCGGCGGCCGGGCCAACAGTGTGGTCTAGAGCTCGTCCGCCATGCGGTCGAGGAGGTCGGCCCACTCCTCGCGGGCCTCTGCGCGGCGCTCGATCAGGTGCTCGCTCGGCCAGAACCCGGGGGCAGCGGAGTAGCCCTTGAGCACGTCGCGGGCGACGGTGATCTTGTGCACCTCGGTGGGCCCGTCGGCGATGCCCATCGACACCGCTGCCATGAGCATGTCGGCGAGCGGCATCTCGTTGGAGACGCCGAGGGCGCCGTGGATCTGCATCGTGCGCAGCACGGCGTCGCGGTACACGCGGGGCAGCACGGCCTTGATGGCGGCGATCTCGCGGCGGGCGCCGTGGCCGCCCTTCTGGTCGACGACCCATGCGGCGTGGAGCACCTGGAGGCGGAACTGCTGCAGCTCGATCCAGGCGTCGGCGACCTTCTCCTGGGTCATCTGCTTCTTGGCCAGCAGCTCGCCCTGGGTGGTGCGGCTGAGGGCGCGCTCGCAGAGCATGTCGAGCAGGCGGCCGAGGGCACCGACGCTGCGCATGGCGTGGTGGAGGCGGCCACCGCCGAGGCGGGTCTGGGCGACGTGGAAGGCCTGGCCCTCGCCGCCGAGGAGGTTCTCGGCCGGCACGCGCACGGAGTTGTACCGGACGTAGGCGTGGCTGCCGTGGCCGAGGGGCTCCTGGCCGACGCCGACGTTGCGCACGACCTCGATGCCGGGCGTGTCGGTGGGGACGAGGAACATCGAGGCGCCGGTGTGGATCGACACGTCGGGGTCGGTCACGCACATCACGACGAGGAACGAGGCGAAGCGCAGCGAGGAGCTGAACCACTTCTCGCCGTCGATGACCCACTCGTCGCCGTCGCGGACGGCCCGGCAGCGGAAGACGCCGGGGTCGGCGCCGCCCTGGGGCTCGGTCATCGAGTAGCACGACGAGATGTGGCCGTCGAGGAGCGGCTGGAGGTACTTCGCCTTCTGCTCCGGCGTGCCGTAGTGGGCGATGATCTCGGCGTTGCCGGAGTCGGGGGCCTGGGTGCCGAACACGGTGGGGGCGAACTGCGAGCGCCCGAGGATCTCGTTCATGTAGGCGAGGCGCACCTGGCCGTAGCCCTGGCCGCCGAACTCGGGCGTGAGGTGGCACGACCACAGCCCGGCGTCCTTCACCTTCTGCTGCAGGGGCCGGATGGCCTCCTCGTAGAAGATGCCCGACTTGTCGTAGACGGTCTCCTCGCCCTTGAAGGCGAGGTCGAGGCTCTCGACGTTCTCCTTCACGAACTCGCGGATCCAGTCGAGCTGGTCCTGGAACTCGGGTTCGATGCTGAAGTCGGCCACGGTGCCCCCTCGTGAGATTGTCTAGACGAATGCACTGTAGGCGCGCTCCCGTCCCCCGGCCAGCAGCCCGGGTGCGAGGATGTCGGGCCGGGCGCGACGGGCGCCCACGACATCGGGGGGACCCATGGCCGAGCACGACTACGAGCAGCTGGTGCGCGACTTCTGCGCGGCGTGGGCCGCCGCCGACTTCGACCTCGTCGTGAGCTACTTCGCCCCCGACGGCGTGTACCACAACATCCCCGTCGACCCCCTCACGGGCCACGAGGCCATCCGGGGGATGATCGAGATGTTCACCGCCGGGCTCACCATCGAGGAGTTCAAGATCCTGACGATGATCAGCGACGGCCCCACCGTGATCACCGAGCGCGTCGACATCTTCGTGAAGCCCGACGGCAGCAAGGTCGAGCTGCCGGTCATGGGCATCTTCGAGTGGAGCGGCGACAAGATCCAGAGCTGGCGCGAGTACTTCGACCTCAACCAGTTCATGTCGCAGGCGATGCCCGCCGAGTAGCCCCTGGCGACCCCACCCCGAACCGCGCGTGCTGGCTCACGACGTCACGGTTTCCGTGACGCTGTGAGCCAGCGTCGCGTCCGGCCTCGGTCCGTCAGGCGGCGAGGAAGGCGGTGATGTCCGGGAAGGCCTGCGGGTCCTGGATGAAGAAGGCGTGGCCGCCCTCGTACACGCGCAGCTCGGCGCCGGGGATCCGCGAGGCGATGGCCTCGCCGTTCGATGCCGGGGCGATGCCGTCGTAGCGGCCGCTGGCGACGAGCGTCGGGCAGGTGATGCGGGGCAGCCGGTCCCACACGTCGTGGCCCTTGCGGGCGTGCATCTGCTCGATCTCCCCGCGCTCCTGCTCGCTGCCCGGCTCGGCCGGGACCCGGTTCGCCACCAGCTGGACGATGCCGAGGTCGTCGGGGTGCTCGGCCAGCCACGCCTCGTCGAACCGGGTGTCGAGCAGCTTCATGCCGAGCGCCCTGGCCTCCTCCGGGGGCAGGTCGCGCAGCTCGTGCAGCGGGTACGACGGCGCGCCCTCGCCACCCGACGAGGTGCACAGCAGGGCGAGGCGCTCGATGCGGTCGGGCACGGTCACCGCGATCTCCTGGGCGACCATCCCGCCGAAGCTCGTTCCCACCACCCGGAACGTGTCCCACCCGAGGTGGTCGCACAGGGCGATGGCATCGGCTGCGTACTCGGCCATCGTGTAGGGGCCGGGTGGGATCGACGTCTTCCCGAGGCCGCGCTGGTCGTGGGCGGCGACGTGCAGGCCGGCGCCGGCGTAGACCGGCAGCAGCAACCGGGCCTGCTCGAGGGTCGAGCCCGACCCGTTGACGAAGAGGAGGTTCGGGCCCTCACCCGACTCCTCGTAGTAGATGTCGATGCCGTTCAGGTGCGCGGTGGGCATGGACGCGGAACGTAGCCCGGGCGCCGCCATCGCGCTCGCGTCACACGGAGCTAGACGGTGAGCGCCTCCAGCTTGCGCCACAGGTAGTCCCCGGCCGTCACCGGCTCGGCGAGCACCGGCGGCGCACCCGTGTCGCACTGCGGGAGGCACTCGATGACGGCGTCGTAGTTGGGGTGGTGGAAGAACGCCCACGAGGTGCGGTGCCGATCGAGCGCGATCGGTGCCACCCGGTGGCGCGTCGATCGCCACCTCCGGTTCGACCACTCCGACAGCAGGTCGCCGACGTTGACCACGAAGGCTCTCGGCACGTGGGGCACGTCGACCCACTCCGGGTCGTCATCGTCCCCGACGGCCACCTGGAGGCCGGGGGTGTCGTCGGCCAGCAGGATCGTGATGCTGCCGAAGTCGGTGTGCTGCCCGATGCGCATCTGCCCCGGCAGGGGCTCGACGTCGGTGGGCGGGTAGTGGAGCGAGCGCAGGGCGGTGATGTGGCGGTCGGTGCTGGGCACGAAGAAGCCCTCCTCCAGTCCCAGCGCCCGACCGAAGACCTCCATCACCAGATCGGCCACGCCCTCGAGCGCCACGTAGTACTCGGTCCACACGGCCTCGAGCTCGATGGGGTCGGCCGGCCAGTCGTTGGGCTCGAAGTAGCGGCCGGCCGCTGGGGCGCGGTGGTAGTCGTCGTCGGGTCGACCGATGGGGCCGACCGTGTAGGCCTCGAACAGGTCGGGCGGCGCCACGCCTCCGACTGCCTCGTAGGAGCGGCTCAGCGACTCGTTGCCCATCGGCTGGTAGCCGCGGTTGGGGTGCCGGGTCGGCGAGATCGAGCGCGCCTTGACCGCCTCCGGAAGGGCGAAGAACCGGGCCGTCACGTCCTGCAACCGGGCGACGAGCACCGGGTCGACCCCGTGCCCGACGATGGAGGCGAAGCCGACCTCGCGGTACGCGGCGTCGAGCTCGGCCGCCACGCGGTCCTTGTCAGCCCGGGTGCCGGTGCGGAACGGTCCCAGGTCGACGACCGGGATCGCCGCAGCCTCGGCCCCGCTCATCGGGCCGTGGCCTCCAGCCAGAACGAGAGGGCGCCCTGGGTGTCGGACACCCGGAAGACGTTGCCCTCCGGGTCGAGGTACACGACCTGACGGGCGTCGTAGTAGGTCGTGAACGGCCCCTTCACCACGGTGGCGCCCAGCGCGGTCAAGGGCTCGACCGACGCGTCGACCTCCTCCGCGGTGCCCAGGTCGAAGGTGACGTGGTTGCCGGTGGCGGCGCCGCGCCGGTCGCCCACCTCGAGCAGGTCGAACGCCTCGTCGGCGTGGAAGCCGAGCGCCACTCCGCCGGCCGCCAGCGCCACGAAGATCGGGCTCTCCACCTCGGGCACGCGCTCGAAGCCGAAGGCGGCGGCGTAGAACTCGGCCAGGGCGACGTGGTCGCGGCACATGAGGCTGACGAGCTGGATGTAGGGCGTGGCGGCGGGCATGGCCCGACAGTACGGACCGTCCGTTTCCCCCGGGTTTCGCCGTTCGACGAACTGTTGAACCGCGCCGACCGGGGGTTGGGTCGGCGATCGCGCCGTGAGACCATCGGGCCATGGCAGACGAGACCAGCCCCGCACGCGACTACTCCCTCTTCGGTGATGCCCACGTGGCCGCCTACCGCGAGACCGGCGGCGAGGTCGGGCACATCTGGAACGGCGTGCCCTGCCTGATCCTCACCACGCGCCGCAAGGACGGCTCCCCACGCGACGTCGCCCTCATCTACGGGATGGCCGGCGACACACCCCTCGTCGTGGCATCCAAGGGCGGCGCCCCCGAGGATCCGCTCTGGTACCGCGACCTCGTCCGGACACCCCAGGCCACGGTGCAGATCGGCCCCGACGTCATCGAGGTCACCGCCCGCACCGCGACCGCCGACGAGAAGCCGGCGCTGTGGGAGACCATGACCGGGATCTGGCCCGACTACGACGCCTACCAGGCGAAGACCGATCGGCCCATCCCCGTCGTGATCCTCGAGCGCAGCTGATCCCCGGGCATCGGCACGGGTGCCGACCAGCCCGGTCGCGATCCCCCATCCGAGTCTGATCAGAAGCCGACGAACGGCCCTGCCGCGAAGGGGCGCCCGGTGGTCTGATCTCCCTGAAGGTTCCTAGCGAGAGAAGGGGGCCGGGGATGTCGTACACCACCCGACGAAGCATCTCCGTGGGTCCCGACGAGCTGGCATCAGCCGAGAGGTCACCGCCCCCGCCGACCGGTGAGTCGCCCGAGGGGCAGACCGTGTCGTACACGGTCGAGTCACCGTTCGAGCACCGCATCGGGCACCGCGTCGTGATCGACGGCCTCCCGGCCGCGTTCTCCGACCGGCCCAACCACACGGTGCCGGTGCGGCTGGTCGACGTGTCGGTCAGCGGCGCGGCGATGGTCGTGTCGAAGATGGCCGGCCTCGCCGTCGGCACCCGTGGCCGCCTGGTCCACCAGGCGGTCGACACCAAGGTCGACGTGCGGCGCATCGAGCCCGGGCCCGACGAGTCGACGGTGAAGATCAGCGTCGAGTTCGTCGAGCTGTCGGGCCCTCTGAAGGACGAGATCTACGCCCTCGTGGCCCGGCACCACAGCGGCGCGATCCTCGACCACCCGCAGGTCTGAAGCTCGGGAACCTGAGGGCCGGGCAACCTCCCAGCCCGACCCTCTGCGGCCGTCCGTCCACTCTCCCGCCGGGCGGGCGGCCGCGACCCGCGGCCCCGGCTGCCGCGCCCGCTCCCTAGAACGGCGCCCAGTCGGGGTCGCGCTTCTCGCGGAACGCCTTGCCGGCCTCGGCCATGTTGCCGGTGAAGGTGCCGAGGACCTGCGTGCGGTTCTCGAGCTCCATGGCGGCGCGCAGGCTGGGGGCGTCGAAGTTCGCCCAGAGGCCGAGCTTGGTCATGATCACGCCGAACTCGCTGTTGGCGGTGATGCCGGCGGCGATGTCGAGCGCGGCTCCGAGCAGCTCGTCCTTCTCGACGACCCGGTTGAGCAGGCCGATGCGGAGCGACTCGTCGGCCGGCACGCGCCGACCGGTGAGCATGAGCTCGGCGGCCATGGTCGGCCCGACGATGCGGGGCAGCCAGTAGCTCGTGCCGACGTCGCACGACGACAGGCCGACCCGGATGAAGTGCGAGGCGAAGTAGGCGTCGGGGCTGGCCACCCGCATGTCGCAGGCGAGCGAGAGCGCCAGGCCACCACCCACCGCCCCGCCGTGCACCGCGGCGATCACCGGCTGGCGCGCCTCGTGGACCATCAGCATCAGCTCGGCGATGTGGTCCTGGTACTCGTGGATGAAGCCCACCGGCCCGCGGCCCTTGGCCCGCTCCGGGGTCTCGTCGTCGCCGCCCATGTTGGCGCCGGCGCAGAAGCCGCGGCCCCGGCCCTGCACGACCACGACCCGCGCCTCGCGGTCGTCGCGCAGCCCGGCGAAGGTGTCCTTCAACTCGGTGATCATGCGCCCGCTCAGGGCGTTGTAGCGGTCCGGGTCGTTCAGCTCGACCAGCACCACGCCGTCGGCCGGCCTGCTCGTCTCCACCAGCGCCATCGGGTCCCCTCCCCTGTCACGAAGGGACCCACCCTGCCACGTCGGCGGGGTTCGTGGACCGGGAGCCGGGCGGGCGCGGCTCAGGCGAGGAAGTCGAGGGCGACCTCGGCGAAGCGAGCGGGCTGGTCGACGTTCACCAGGTGCCCACTGGGGCCGATCTCCACCAGCGCGGCCCCGAGCGCCTCCGCCTCGGCCGCTGCGACGTCGGCGGCCAGCACGAAGCTGTCCTCGGCCCGCACCAGGAGCGCAGGGCACGACACGCCGCGCACCGCGGGCCAGTGGTCCTCGCCCCTGAACGGCCATGTGGTGAGGAAGACCGGGTCGTGGCATCGCTCGAGCCCGGACGGCCCGGGGCGCACCGACCCGGCGGCCAGCACCTCGATGTGCTCGGCCGGGGCGTGGCGGTTGGCGCCGGCCTCGAACTCGATGACCTCGTCGAGGGTGGCGAACGACGCGGGCCGCGGCGGCACGTCGTCGACGGCCTGGCCGAACTCGGGCGGCACGTCGATCATCACCAGCCGGTGCACGAGCTCGGGACGCGACGCGGCGAGCGTCGCCCCCACCAGGCCGCCCCACGACAGGCCCACCAGGTCGACCGGCCCGACCCCGTTGGCCTCGATCCAGCCGGCCACGTCGGCCGCCATCGACGCCGTCGAGTAGTCGCCGTCGAGGGCCCACGAGCTGGCGCCGTGGCCCCGCATGTCGAGGGCGTAGGCCGTTCCCCGGCCGGCGGCCAGCAGCGGTGCGGCACCGTTCCACGCCCACGCCTGGCCGGCCACGCCGTGCAGGCACAGCACCGGCACCCCGTCGCCTCCGGCCTCGGGGCCGTCCCACTGCAGGTGGTGCAGGCGCAGGGCGCCGACGGTGGTCCAGCCGTGGGCCACGGTCGACGAGCGGACGACGGTCATGGGTGCTCCTGCGGATCGGTGGCTGGTCGGGTGCCGGGCTCGGCGGGGGTGTCGGGCAGCAGCGATCGTCGCACGACCGAGCGCGCCACCACCCGGCCGCCGCGCAGCACCGTGCGGGTCTCGCCGGCCCGCGCGAGGGCGGACGTGAGGTCGTCGCCCTCGACGCAGAGCAGGTCGGCGCGGGCGCCCACCACCGGACCGGCCGGCGGGAGCGCCATGGCCACCCGACCGGCGGCGCCCACCGCGTGCCAGGCCTCGGCCGGGGTGAGGTGGCCGGCCATCACCATCAGGGCCGCGGTCTCGAGCGGGTCGGCCCGGCCGACCGCGTTGAACGCGTCACGGACGTTGTCGCCGCCGGCGGCGACGTTGGCGCCGGCGGCCAGCAGGGCGCGCGTCGCCGTGAGGCCGCGCGGGACGGCGGAGGACCGTTCCCTCCCCTGCAGGTAGAGGTTCGTCTGGGGCAGCGCCACCACCGACACCCCGGCGGCCGCCACCAGCGCGGCCGTCTCGGCCTGCTGCCCGGCCGGCTGCACACCGAGGCTGACGCAGTGCGAGGCCGTGGCCCGCCCCGGCCTCCACCCGAGCTCGGCCACCCGACGAGCGAGGTGCACCAGCCCGACCGCGTCGGGCTCGAGGGTCTCGTCGGTGTGGAGGTCGACGCCCACGCCCTCGCGCTCGGCCACCGCCAGCACGAACGCTGTGGCGGCGTCGGGGTCGGGGTCGATGTGCACCGCGCCGCCGAGGAGGTCGGCGCCCCGTCCGATGGCCTCCTCGACCACCCGGCGGTTGTCGGCCGACCCGTCGCCGGTGAGCGGCATGCTCGGCAGGGCCACGACCTGCACGTCGGCCAGGCCGGTGCGAGCCGCCTCGTCACGCAGGGCCACCAGCGCCTCGAGGGGAGCCCAGCCGCTGGCGACCGAGAGGTTCACGTGGGTGCGCACGGCGACGGCGCCGTGCAGCACGAGGTCCTCGAGCACCGGCCACGCGGTCTCCAGGATCTGGTCGGCCGAGCGGTGCGAGAGCTCGGTGGCCCAGGTGCGCACCGCGCTCATGAGGTCGGCGGTCGGGTTCGGGGCGACGGGCCAGGTGCCGGCCTTGTCGAGGTGGGCGTGGGGCTCGACCGGCGCGTCGAGCACGACCAGCCCGGTGCAGTCGACCACCTCCTCCCCGGCGGTGGAGACCAGCGAGGGGCCGACCTCGACGACCACCCCTGTCGAGGCGTCGACGCGCACGTCGGCCGGGGTGCCGTCGGCGAGGCGCCCGCCGGCGAGGACCGTCACGGCACGAGCAGCGACACGCCGAGCCGGGGCAGCACTTCCTCGGCCAGCGCGTGCAGCTGCTCGTCGACCCGCTCGCGCCCGAGGCCCGGCAGCTCCGGGAACAGCACGAGGTGGTGCAGGCCGAGGCGCTCGATCCAGCCGCCGATGTGGTCGGCCACCTCCTCGTAGGAGCCGATGGCCCACACGCCGTCGGCCCTCGTCTGCTCGAGCGTCGGGCGGTAGTCGAAGGGCGCGCCCTCGCGCATGAACCGGAACCGCCCGTAGGGCGAGAGGAACTTCACGTACTCATCGTGGCTCGGGCCGCCCACCCGCAGCGCCTCCTCGGTGGTGGGGGCGCAGTGCACGATCATCTGGAGGCACCGCCGCTCGCCGGGCGCGAGCTCGTGGCCGAACGACGCGCACTCCTCGGCGAAGGTCTCCCACCGCTGCTGCTGGATCGAGGGCGCGGCGTTGGCGAACACGCCGGTGAACCCCTGGCGGGCGACGTAGGTGGAGGTGTTGGGCGAGGTGACGGGCTGGAACACCTCGGGCACCCCACTTGCCGGGCGGGGCACGAGGGTGAGGGTCTCGACCATCCCGCCGCGGTCGGGGATGCCCTCGGGCGGGAACGAGAAGTGCGTGCCGTGGAAGGAGAACCGCTCCTCGCGCCAGGCGGCGAGGATCACCTCCATCGCCTCCTCGAAGATCTCCCGGTTGAGGGCGTCGGCGTCGCGGCTCATCTGGTTGTCACCGCTCGCCACCACCGCTCCGAGCGCCTGCGCCTCCCGCGGGACGGTGCCCCGGCCGACGCCGAACTGCATGCGCCCGCCGCTCAGGATGTCGGCCATGGCGTAGTCCTCGGCCAGGCGCAGCGGGTGCCACTGGGGCACGACGTTGAACATCTGGCCGAACCGCAGCCGCTCGGTGAGGCCGGCGAGGTGGAGGCCGAACAGCACGAGGTTGGGGGTGAGCTCGTAGCCCTCGTGCTGGAAGTGGTGCTCGGTGAGCCACATCGTGTCGTAGCCCAGCCGGTCGGCGGTGCGGGCCCAGTGGCACAGGTCGGCATATGCCTGGGCGACCTGCTCGTTGGTGACCCGCCGGTCACGGGGGTCGGGCAGCCCGGCCCCCGGATCGGTCATGGGAGCGCTGCCGTAGACGTCGAGGTCGACCCGCATGTTCAACATTCTGTTGAAGCGATGTGTGCGCCCGACGACGGCCGTGTCAACGGAAGATGACAGACAACTCGCCGGCCCTGCGGGAGGGCCGGCGGGTGGGTCAGTGGTGGGTGCCGCCGACGCAGTGCGGGCCTTCAGCTTCCTGGCCGGTCGTGTTGGTGCCGATCGGCGGGCCCTGGATGATCTGACCGGTGTTCACCGTGAGCACACCACCGGACACCTCCATCGCAAAGTGATCCATCCCCCGAGGAGCAGGACCACCCTTCTTCTCACCCACCTGGTTGTACTGCGACCCGTGACACGGGCACTCGAACCACTGAGACGTCGCGCACGACGGCACACGACAACCCAGATGCGGGCACTTCTGGTACATCGCGATCACACCCGCCTCGAGCCCCGCCATCATCGACGCCGGATACACCTTCTTCGCCTTCTCCAACGCCGAGGACGGGTACTGGGTGATCCACATGCGACCCTCGGCCAGGTACAAGAACCCCGCCGAGGCCTCGATCTTGGCGGTCACGTCCGACACGTTCCCCACCCGGATCTTCGAACCGAACCCGCCCTTCGGGGTCGGCCACAGATACGCGATCACCGCCGCACCGAAGCTGGTGAGCGCCAGACCCATCACCAAGATGATCGAACGGTTGAAGAACTGACGGCGCGTGACACCGATCGCCTCCGCGTCCGGTGGCACGTACTCCGCCAGATCACTGCCACCGACCTTCACCAGTTCCGGCGGACGGCGCTCCAACGCCGCCTGCGCCTCGACCTGACGGCCCGACACCGGCACCTCGGCCTCAGCCTCGAGCACCGACGGCGTGTCACGCCGACGCGTCTCACGAGACAACGCGCCAGTGGCCGAACCGGCATCACGACGACGCGACGCCGCGAACAACACCACCGCAGCCAACACGACCACCACGGGGATCACGATCACGAGAGGGTTCAACGGGGGGCTCCTCCTCGATTGCCGAGGGCATCGTGGCCGACACGTGCGAAACGTGGCGTAAGACCTCCGTTGCAGGATGCCGCGGCGGATCACCCGACGCGGGGTCGGGCCCGGTGTCCGTCGGTCACACGAGGCGGTCTGCGGCGCTTCGAGAAGGTCAGTCGACCCCGAGCGCGGCGCAGGTCCCGCCGTCGACCAGCCAGTCGCACCCGGTGACGTAGGAGGCGCCGGGCGAGCACAGGAAGGCGATCACCGCGGCGAGCTCGTCGGACCGGGCCGAGCGGCCGAGCGCGCTCATGGCCGCCATCTCGGTGGTGCCGTTGCCGGCGGCCTTCTCCGAGGCGCCCATCGGCGTGTCGACGACCCCGGGCGACACCGACACGATCCGCCCGCCCCGGGCGCCCCACGACGCCGCGGTGCGCCGCACCAGCCGACGCACCCCGAGCTTGGAGAGCACGTAGGCGATCTCCGGGCCGGTGGCCAGGTCGAGGGCGGCGGGCCCGGTGGGGTCGTCGAGGGCGGCCAGCACGTCGTCGCCCTGCTCCCCCGCCAGGTGCCCCGCCATCGACGCCAGCAGGACCGCCACGGTGCCCTCGTGCACCAGGTGGTCGAAGGCGGCGATCACGTTGGCCGACCCGGCCAGGTTGACCTCCATGATCCGGCGGCCGTCGGCCAGCGACGGCGACAGGCCGGCGGTGACCACCAGGGCGTCGAGGCGGTCGACCATCCCCGCCAGCGCTGCCAGTGAGGCGGGGTCGGTGACGTCGACGTCGACCTGGCCGTGGCGCACGTCGGCCACCAGGGTCTCGCCCGGAAGGGCCCGCACCACGGCCTCACCGATGCCCGACGCCCCACCGATCACGACGTTCATCGCTCGCCCTCCCCTGGGCCCGCACCGGTCGTCGGGCCGGGCGTCGCGATCCTAGGACTCAGGTCTCGTCGGCCAGGCTGAGGACCAACGAGCGCTTCTCGAAGTAGCGGCGGTCCCAGTCGTACATGGAGACCGGTGGGTACCGGGGCTCGTCGCCGCCGACGAGCCCCGGGAGCGGCTCGATCACGACGTCGACCCCGGGCAGCAGGTGCATCGCGATGGTGGCTCGTCCCTCGCCGACCGGCCCGTCGACCACGGCGTGCGGGGTGGCCGGGTAGCGGTCGTTGGTCCACCGGGCCATGAGGTCGCCGGTGTTCACCACCAGGGCACCCTCGACCACGGGGACGGTGGTGCGCCGGCCGTCGACCGCCCGCACCTGCAGGCCCTCGTAGCCACCGCGCTGGTGGAGCAGCGTGACCGCTCCGGAGTCGCTGTGCTCGGGGATGCGGATGCCATCGGGCGCAGGGTGGGCCATCGGCGGGTAGTCCTGCACCGCGAAGTAGGAGACGTCGTCGTCGAAGCACCGGGTGAGGGCATCGGGGGCCAACCCGAGGTCGATGGCGAACAGGCCCACCAACGCCAGGCCGACGCGTCGCCCCTCCGAGAAGCACGCCTCGATCGCCTCGCGCAGTCCCGGGATCGGGGGATGGACGTTCCCTCCGAAGAAGTCGAGATGGGCCGGGTCGACCCCCAGGGCCGCCGCCTCCTCGGCCGTGTCGATCCGGACGTTCTGCAGCCGTTGCCAGATGCGGTCGCCGTGCTCGTCGACACCGAGGTCGACACCGCGGAACGGGTGCCCGGTCGGGCTCCTCATGGCCCGCAGCGCATCGTCGTCCATCGACCAGAGCCGATCGGCGCCTGCGTGCACGGCTTCGAAGAGCTCCGGGTCGATCCCGTGCCCGACCACCTGCACGAACCCCACCGACCGGGCGATCGAACCCAGCTGTGCGGCCACGACGTCGAGCTCGCGCCCCTCGAGAGCCGGCCCGATGTCGAGGGTCGGGATGGTGAGGGGCGCACGATCCGGCACCCGCCCATCGTGATCCTCGACCCGACGACGGCGCTGTGACGATCTCCTGTCGCCTTCCTTCGCCGTACACTGCCGCCCCGGAACGGCCGGGGGGTCCGGCACGTGCTGGCAGAGGGGGAACCGATGGGTCGCTTCGACGGCAAGGTCGTGATCGTGACGGGCGCCGCCCGCGGGCAGGGCGAGGCCGAGGCCCGCATGTTCGCCGCCGAGGGCGCCAAGGTGGTGCTCGCCGACGTGCTCGATGCCGAGGGCGAGGCCGCCGCTGCCGACATCGGCGCCGCTGCCCGCTTCGTGCACCTCGACGTGAGCGACGAGGGCCAGTGGGCCGACGCCGTCGCCGCGGCCGTCCAGCACGGTGGCACCGGCGGGCTCGACGTGCTCGTGAACAACGCCGCCATCCTGCGCCCCGCCGCCATCGAGGACACCTCGCTCGCCGACTACATGGGCGTCATCAACATCAACCAGGTCGGCTGCTTCCTCGGCATGAAGGCCGTCATGCCCGCCATGCGCGACTCCGGCGGCGGCGCCATCGTCAACATCTCCTCGATCGACGGCATCGGCTCGAAGAACGGCCTCATCTCCTACACCGCGTCGAAGTTCGCCATCCGCGGCATGACCAAGACCGCCGCCATGGAGTGGGGCCGCTTCGGCATCCGCGTGAACTCGGTGCACCCCGGTGGCGTCAACACCGTCATGGGCAACCCGATGGCAATGAAGGAGGCCGAGACGTTCCCGTACCAGAACCAGGCCATCCAGCGCATCGGCGAGCCCGAGGAGATCGCCGGCGCGGTCGCCTTCCTGGCCTCCGACGACGCCGCCTACGTGACCGGCACCGAGCTCGTGGTCGACGGCGGCTGGCTGGCCGGGCGCCTCGAGCCGGGCCTCCCCGGCACCAACCTCCAGCAGTCCGCCTGGGGCTACAACGGGTGAGCGACACCGCCCACACCCGCATGGTCGGCATCGGGACCGAGGCCGGGGCCGACGACGGCCTCGGCCCGCAGGTCACCCACCCCGTCGAGACCCGTGAGGCGGTCGACGCCACCCGCGCGCTCATCGAGACGCTGCGGGTGGCCGACGCGCCCCCGGCCGAGCTGGCCGAGGCCACCGAGCTGATCGCCCGGGCCGAGGCGCTGCTCAACCCGCACCGGGTCGAGGCCATGCGGATGCAGGGCGCCCTGCGACCGGAGCGCATGAACGTGCCGGTGCAGGCCGACCTCATCGAGATCGACGGGCGCGACCCTGCGGCACCCGCCGAGTTCTTCCCCTACAGCGCCATCATCGGCCCGCTGAACCCGGTCGCCCCGCCGGCCGAGCTCACCTGGAACGGCGAGCGCATCCGCGGCACCGCCACCTTCGGGCCGCCCTACGTGGGCCCGCCGCAGATGGTGCACGGCGGCATCATCGCCCTGCTGTTCGACGAGATCCTCGGCGCGGCCAACGTGTGCGAGGGGGCCGGCGGGTTCACCGGCACCCTGACCGTCCGCTACGAGGCGCCGACCCCGCTCGGTGGCGAGCTCCAGCTCGAGGGCTGGGTCGAGTCGATCGAGGGCCGCAAGATCCTGTCGAAGGGCACGATCAGCCACGCCGGCTCGGTCACGGCCCGGGCCGAGGGCATCTTCATCAAGGCCAACCGCTGAGGGCCGGGGCGACGACGCCCCGGCCCGGCGGTCAGTTCTCGGGGTCGGCGGCCTGGAGCCGACCGGCCTCGATGGCTGCGCACAGCGCGGCATGGTCGGCCTCGTTGGTGGCGGCGTAGGCCACGGCGAAGTCGGCGACCGCGTTCTCGAACGTGGCCTCCTCACCGAGGTACGACGCCATGGCCACACGGTCACCCGAGCGGGCATGGCCGCGGGCGAGGGTCCAGCCGCAGCTCTCGCCGTAGACCACCAGGCCGTCGGGGCTGAGCTGCGACACGTCGATCGAGGCCTTGCCGTCCCAGAGCTGGCGCACGTAGAAGTCGTGGGCCCCGCCGTCGAACCCGACGATGTGGTACCAGCCGAGCAGCGGGTCGCTGGCCGCCTGCATGAGCCGCTGGCCCTCGACCACCCGGCGGCCCTGGCACTCGAACTCGGTCTCGCCGGCGTAGGGCGCCAGCACCGACTGCTGGGCCTCCTTCAGCTGGAGGATCAGCGGGTCGTCGACGTCGTGGCCGACGAGCAGCACGACCCACGCCCGGGTGCCGACGCTGCCGACGCCGACGACCTTCCGCGCCATGTGGAGGTAGCGGTAGGTCTCCATGAGCAGTCGGCGGTCGGGCGGGAGGCTCTCGCGGTACTGGCGCAGGAACGACTGGATCACCTCGACGTAGCGCTCGCGCTGGTCGAGGTCGAGCAGCTCCTCGAGCGGCACGAGCAGCGGCGGGCGGTACGAGAACTCGAGACGGCCGTCGTGCTGCTCGACCAGGCGGCTGAAGGCTCGCAGGTGGTCCCGCTTGAGGGCCTGGTTGATGCGGCGCTTCATCTCCTTGCTGGCCGTGCGGTCGGCGAGGCCGTGGAGGCGTGACTGCAGCTCGGCGGCGGGGAGGCGGGCGAACCACACGTCGAGGTTGCGCTGCACCGAGAAGGCCAGCATCGCCTCGCGGTAGGCGCGCACCGTGCCCACGACGGCCTTGCGGCGCTCCGCGTCGGAGAAGCCGAGGTCGCGGCCGGCGATCTCGACGCTCACGGCGAGGCGCTTGACGTCCCACTCGATGGGGCCGGGCAGGGTCTCGTCGAAGTCGTTGATGCCGAAGACGAGCGTGCGCTCCGGGGTCTCGAAGAGCCCGAAGTTGAGCAGGTGGGCGTCGCCGCAGAGCTGGGCCCGGATGCCGGCCGACGGGGTGCCCGACAGGTCGGCGGCCATGATCGCCGCGCCGCCCCGGTAGAAGGCGAACGCCGACTGCGCCATGCGGCCGTAGCGGATCGGGATGAGGGTCGGCACCCGCTGGCCGGCCTGGCGCTCGAGGACGTCGACGGGGTCGTGGCGCACCGCCGGCGGGTTCCACTGGGCGTGGGACTCGAGGGGCACGAGCTCGCGCATGCTGGCCCCGTGGGCGATGCGCTCGGCCAGCGGACGGAACGGCAGGTACTCGGCGGTGGGCAGCGGGGCCGCCCGGTCGACGTCGCTCATCTCTCCCCTTCGTTCGCTCCGGGGGCGACGTTAGTTGCGCTACAGGGAATCGGGGCGGGCCGGAAGGCCCGTCCTGGACCACGCGCTTGCGGGCCGAACCGACCCTCTGCAGACTCCCCCCGACGGCACGCACCGGTGCCGACCACGACGCAGGGGGACCCGATGGCCGACGAACGAGTGCGCCTGGAGATCGACGGCGCCATCGCCACGATCACCAACGACAACCCGGAGAAGCACAACGCGTTCGACGACGCCATGGACCTGGCGCTGTTCGACATCCTCGGCGAGCTGAAGGCCCGCAAGGACATCCGGGCCGTCATCTGGCGGGCCGAGGGCAAGTCCTTCTCGTCGGGCCGCGACGTCGCCGCCATCGGCGGGCAGCAGGTGGAGATGACCCACCACGAGCTCATGACCCGGGGCCACAAGGGCATCCTGCAGATCCTCGACATCGAGGCGCCGATCATCGTGGCGATGAAGGGCTGGTCGATCGGCGCGTCGTTCCAGCGGGCGCTGATCTGCGACATCCGCATCGCCGCCGAGGGCTCGCGCTTCATGCTCCCCGAGGCCACCCACGGGGTCATCCCCGACACCGGCGGCATGGGCCGGCTCTACCAGATGTGCGGTCACGGCGTGGTCACCGACATGGTGCTCACCGGCCGGGCCATGCAGGCCGACGAGGCGCTCGCCTACGGCGTGGTGTCGCGCATCGTGACCGCCGACGAGCTCGACGCCACGGCCCGGGAGATGGCCGAGAAGATCGCCGCCGCCCCCGCCGTGACCATCAAGCTGGCTCGCCGGGTGATCAAGCACCTCTCGGAGCCGACCCTGCGCTCGTCGATGGAGGACGAGCTGATCTACCAGACCTTCATCAGCCGCTCCGACGACATGGCCGAGTTCCGCACCGCCCGCGCCGAGGAGCGCTCGCCGAACTTCACGGGCAGCTGACCCGAAGGGCGCCGGCCACCGGCCGGCGCCCACCGATCAGGGGAACCAGCCGACGACGTCGACGATGATCTGGGTGTTGCCCCCGACGTTCTTGATCTCGATCTCACCGTTGGTGCCGATCTTGGCGATCACCATGTTGGCCACGATCTGCCCCGGGGCGAAGTTGAGGTTCGATGCCAACGGTGGCGACACCCCGGCCTCGTAGACCGTCAGGTACCCACCCCCGGTCGAGCCGGCCACGGTGACGTTGAGCGCCACCGCCTGGGCGAACGGTGGCACCTGGCCCCGGTCGGCGACCTTCACCTTGATGGTGGTGCCCGCAAGCACCGGACCATTGCCCCCGGCCGCCGAGTCGAACGTGCCCCCACCACCCTGGGCCAGCGTGCGCGTGTCGAGGTAGCGCGTCGGCACCATCGGGGCGTAGGGCGACGTCGAGCCGAACCAGCCGACCACGTCGACGAGGACCTGGGTGTTGGCTCCCACGACCTTGATGGTGATCGCACCACCCGTGCCGAGCTTTGAGATCACCATGTTGGGCACGATCTGGCCCGGCCCGAAGTTGATGTTCGACGCCAACGGCGCGGCGACCCCTGCCTCGTACACCGTCAGGTAGCCACCAGCGGACGCGCCGGCCACGGTCACGTTCAGGGCGACCGCCTTGGCGTCCGCCGGCACGCCGCCGCCGGCACGCCCCCCGATCGGCACCGTGATGGTCTGGCCGGCCGGGATGGGACCGGTCCCCGAGTTGCCGCCGTCGAACGTGCCACCACCGCCTTGGGCCGGTGTGCGGGTGTCGACGAACCGCGTCGGCAGCACGGGCGTGTACTGCGATCCGGCCTCGAACCACCCCACGACGTCGACGAGGATCTGGGTGTTGCCACCCACGTTCTTGATGGTGATCGCCCCGTCCGCGCCGACCTTGGAGATCACCATGTTGGGAACGATCTGCCCTGCTGCGAAGTTGAGGTTCGACGCCAAGGGGGCCGACACACCGGACTCGTACACCGTCAGGTAGCCGTTCGAGGACGAGCCCGCCACCGTCACGTTCAGCACCACCGCCACCGCATCGGCCGGCACGACCCCGCCGGCACGCCCTGCGATCGGCACCGTGATGGTGTCGCCGGCGGGGACCGGACCGGTCCCCGAGCTGTTGCCGTCGAACGTGCCACCACCGCCCTGGGCCGGTGTGCGGGTGTCGAGGTACCGAGTCGGCACGGTCGGGTGGTAGCCCGGCCAGGGCGTGACCGTTGCAGCGGCCGACTCGGGCCCGTCACCAATGGCACTGTGGGCGTGGACCGTCACCGTGTAGGTGGTGCCGTTGGTGAGCCCGCTGATGGTGCAGCTGAGCGGGCCGATGGTCCACGTGCAGGTGCGGTTCCCGGGGTTGAGGGTGGCCGTGTAGGAGGTGATCGGTGAGCCACCGCTGAGAGCCGCCTGCCAGCCGATCGAGACCTGGCT
>CAMFLJ010000007.1 GCA_945957335.1 uncultured Actinomycetes bacterium
TGTGTATAAGAGACAGACCGGGGGCCCTCGGCCCCGACCGGCGTGGCGACGAGCTCGGTGAGCTCCTCCCCCACCACCTCGCCCGTCCAGCCGGGGAGGTGCTCCGCGTGGAGCCGGCGCTGGGCGACGCTGCGCTCGACCAGCACGTAGGAGAGGCTCGACGCGCACGCGGGCTCGGCCACGCGCACGGCTCGGGCAAGGGTGCCGGGGCCGGCGCCGGCCTCGACCACCACGAACGGATCGGGCCGCCCGAGGCGCTCCCACGTCTCGTCGAGCGATCGGGCCACGAGCGCGCCGAACAGGGGCCCGACCTCGGGGCTGGTCAGGAAGTCGGCCCGTCCACCGGCGCGCCCTCCGGTGGCGTAGAAGCCGTCGGCTTCGTCGTAGAGCGCCACCTCGACCAGCGCCGAGAACGGGACCGCCCGCCCACCGGCGAGGAGCGCGGCGAGGGCGGGCGGTTCCACAGGTCGTGGCGGCGTCACGGCGCCGACCGGGTCAGCGACCGACGGCGAGCAGGGTGATCGGGTCGGTGAAGTGGGTGACCAGGCCCGGCAGCACGCCCCACACCAGGGTGACGCCCACGGTCAGGACGAGGGCGGCGGTGATCGACCACGGCACCCGGATCGGGGAGACGTCACCGTCGGGGGCGTCCTCCATCCACATGATCCGCATGAGGCGGCCGTAGTAGGCGAAGGCGATCACCGAGTTGAGGGCGACGATCACGGCGAGGACGTAGCCCGACGTGGTGCCCGCCGAGGCGAGGGCCTGGAAGATGCCCAGCTTGGCGAACCACCCGGCCGCCGGCGGGATGCCCGCCAGGGAGAACAGGAAGATCGACATGCACACGGTGAGCCCGGGTGCGTAGCTGAAGAGCCCCCCGAAGGAGTCGCTCTCGGCCGAGCGGGTCTTGCGGGCCACCGCCAGGACGACGGCGAAGGCGCCGAGGTTCATGGCCGCGTAGATCACCAGGTAGATGACGATCGAGTGCAGGGCCTGCGACGCCGCCTCCGGGCTGGCGCCGGCGACGGCGAGCGGGGCGAGCATGTAGCCGGCCTGGGCGATGCCCGAGTAGGCGAGCATGCGGATCACGTTGGTCTGGCGCAGGGCGATGAAGTTGCCGACGAACATGGTGGCGGCGGAGAGCACCCAGATGAGGGGCTCCCACACGTCGTGGCGCGGCCAGAAGCCGACGAACAGCAGGGTGAGCAGGGCCACGAAGCCGGCGGCCTTGGACGCCACCGCCAGGAACGCAGTGACCGGCGTCGGGGCGCCCTCGTAGGTGTCGGGCGCCCAGGTGTGGAAGGGCACGGCCGACACCTTGAAGGCGAAGCCGATGACCACGAAGACGATGCCCAGGGTGACGAGCGGGGTCGACGTGGCGAGCGCACCGATCTTCGGGGCGATGTCGGCCAGCAGGGTCGAGCCCGTGTAGCCGTAGATCACCGACATGCCGTAGAGCATCACGGCCGAGGCGAACACGCCCATCAGGTAGTACTTCAGGCCCGCCTCGTCGCTCTTGAGGTCGCGCTTGCGCCACGCCGCCATCATGTAGGCGGGGATCGAGAGCAGCTCGAGGGCCACGAAGATGCTGACGAGGTCGCGGGCCGAGGCCATGACCATCATGCCCAGCACCGACGCCAGGATCATCTGGTAGTACTCGCCCTCCCAGTAGTCGCCCTCGGCGATGTAGTTGGTGGACAGCAGCACCACCACGTAGCCGGAGAGCAGGAAGAGCGCCTTGAGCACCAGGGCGTAGTTGTCGACGACGTAGCCGCCGCCGAACATGATGCGGGTGGTGCCGTCGTAGGCGAGCGAGGCGATCGGGATCAGCGCCACCAGCAGGCCGATGCCTGCGATCGACGACGACGCCCAACGCTGGTCCTCGCCGGTGAAGGCGTCGACGAGCAGGAGGATGACGAGGGTCGCGGCGACGATGATCTCGGGCGCGAGGGCGTGGAAGTCGACGCTGGGTGCGTCCCACGCGAACGTCACGAGATGACCGAGCAACGGATCAGCTCCCCAGGCCCATGGCCGACACCATGTGGGTGACCGCCGGGTTGGTGACGTGGAAGAGGATGTTCGGGAAGAAGCCGAGCACGACGATCAGCACGAGCATCGGGACCCACGCCACGTACTCGGTGAAGGTCACGTCGTGGACGTGCGGGTCGTGTGCGAACTCCTCCTTCGGGGTACCGAAGGCGACCCGCTGGTAGAGCCACAGCAGGTAGGCGGCGGCGAGCACGGTGCCGAGGGCCGCCACGACCATGTAGACCCGGAAGAGCCCGGCGTTGAGGTTCCCGCCCGGGTTGTAGGCCGAGAGGATGGCGGGGAACTCGCCCCAGAACCCGGCCAGGCCGGGGAGGCCGAGCGAGGCCATGGCCGAGAAGCCGAGGATCCAGCCCATGCGGGGCATCTGCTTGAGCATGCCGCCGAGACGGGCGATGTCGAGCGTGTGGAAGCGCTCCTTGGCCGAGCCGGCGACGAAGAAGAGCATGCCGGTGATGAGACCGTGGGCGACCATGCCGAAGATGGCGGCGTTGATGCCGAAGTCGGTGAGCGTGGCGATGCCGAGCATCACGAAGCCCATGTGGGCCACCGAGGAGAAGGCGATCAACCTCTTCATGTCCGTCTGCGCCAGACAGCACAGGGCGCCGTAGACGATGCCGATCACCGCGAGGAGCCCGATGAACGGTGCCCACTTCTCGGCGGCGTGCGGGAGGATCGGGAGGGCGATGCGGACGAAGCCGTAGGTGCCGAGCTTCAGGAGCACGGCGGCCAGGATCACCGAGCCGACGGTGGGGGCCTGGGTGTGGGCGTCGGGCAGCCACGTGTGGAAGGGGAACATCGGCACCTTGATGCCGAAGCCCATGAACATGCCGCCGAAGATCCAGAGGGCGGCCGTGGTGGAGATGCCGGCCGCGGCGACGGGCAGCTCCTGCATGCTCCAGGTGTGGGCGAAGCCGCCGCCGGCCACCGGCACCTTGTCGGAGAGGAAGTAGAGCGCCATGAAGCTGACGATCATCAGCGCCGAGCCGAACAGCGTGTAGAGGAAGAACTTCATCGCGGCGTAGCGGCGCTTCTCGCCACCCCACACGCCGATCATGAAGTACATCGGGAGCAGGACGACCTCGAAGAAGACGAAGAAGAGGATGAGGTCCTGGGCGCAGAAGGTGCCGATCATCCCGGTCTCGAGGATCAGGATGAGGATCAGGAACGCCTTGGGGTTCTTGGGCTCCGGGAAGTGGTTCCAGGAGTAGATGATGCAGAGCGGGACCACGAGCATCGTCAGGGCGATCATCGGCAGCGAGATGCCGTCGATGCCGAGCTCGTAGCGAGCGTTGATGAACGGGATCCACGACTTGTTGACGACGAACTGGAGCGTCTTGCCGTCGTCGTAGGCGAAGTTCGCCAGCAGCAGGACGCCGACCAGGGCGACCACCAGGCTCGTGGCCAGGGCGATGACCTTGTGCAGCTGCTCCTTCGCCTTCGGGATCACGAGCATCACGACCGCGCCCACCAGGGGCACGAAGATCGCGAGGCTCAGGCCCCAGCTGTTCAGGAAGTCTTTCATCGGGTTGGTCCTGGGCTCCTAGACGACGAACACGAGAACACCGGCGAGGACGACCACACCGGCGAAGAGGATGGCTGCGTACTGCTGCACCTTGCCTGTCTGCATCCGGCGCAGGAACTGGCCGGATTCCTCCGACACCAGGCCCGTGCCGTTGACGACACCGTCGACGACCATCTGGTCGACGCCGTGGTAGACGACGCCCGACACCTTCTTGGTGACCGCGGAGGCCCCGTCGATGATGCCGTCGAGCACGTTCTGGTTGAACCAGTAGGCGGCCCGGGCGAGGGGGCCCTTCGTGTCGGCGGCGATGATGTCGGTGTACAGCGTGTCGAGGTAGTACTTGTTCTCGAGGAACGTGTAGCCGCCCTTGGCGAGGCGGTTGCGCTGGGTGAGGCCGTGCGGGCCCTTGTTGCGCTCGTAGTAGAGGTAGGCCGCGGCCAGGCCGGCGACCGCGAGGATCGTGGAGACCACCGCGAGCCACGGCGTGAACTCGGGGTGCTCGACCGCCGGGAAGGCGAAGGTCGGCTCGACGAAGTGCTCGAAGCGGGTGGTGGCCCACGACGGGGCGTTGAAGAAGGCCGGCAGGTTGAGGAAGCCGAACAGCACCGCGCAGATCGCCAGGATCCACAGCGGGATCGTGATGACCTTCGGCGACTCGTGCGGGGTGCCGTGGCCGCGGTACTCGCCCCAGAAGGTCATCCAGTAGGCGCGGCCCATGTAGGCGGCGGTCATGAACGCCGTGATGAGGCCGAACACCAACATCAGCGTGTAGGCGTGCTCCTGGCCCTGCTGGGCGCCGGCGAGGATCTCGTCCTTCGACCAGAAGCCGGCGAGGGGAGCGATGCCGGCCAGGGCCAGGGTCGCGATCAGGAACGTGATGTGGGTGCTCTTCATGTGCTTGCGCAGGCCACCCATCTCACGCATGTCGAAGGTGTGGTGGCAGGCGTGGCTCACCGAGCCGGCGCCGAGGAAGAGGCAGGCCTTGAAGAAGGCGTGGGTGAAGAGGTGGAACACGCCGGCGGTCCAGGCCCCGACGCCGAGCGCCATGACCATGTAGCCGAGCTGGGAGATCGTGGAGTACGCGAGGACCTTCTTGAGGTCGGTCTGCGCGAACGCCAGCGCACCACCCATGATCGTGGTGAAGCCGCCGATGAAGGCCACGTAGTGCAGCGAGCTCGAGCCGATGCCGAGGCCCTCGAAGAACACGGCGTAGAGCCGGGCGATCAGGTAGACGCCGGCCACGACCATGGTGGCGGCGTGGATGAGCGCCGACACCGGGGTGGGGCCGGCCATGGCGTCGGGCAGCCAGGTGTGCAACGGGAACTGGCCCGACTTCGAGGTGACACCCCCGAAGAGGCACAGCGCACCGACCAGGAGCAGCGTGGTGTTGGCACCGGGCGACAGGGCGTACTCGTTGATGTGGAGCACGTTGAAGCTGGTCGCGCCGGCGGCGAAGAACGTGATCGTGACGCCGATGATCAGGCCCATGTCGCCCACGCGGTTGGTGAGGAAGGCCTTGAGCGCGGCGTCGGAGTTCTTCTTGTCCTCCCACCAGTGGCCGATCAGGCCGAACGAGCAGAGGCCGACGAGCTCCCAGCCCACGAGCATCTGCAGCGTGTTCGAGCTCATCACGTAGAAGAGCATCGAGGCGGTGAACAGCGAGAGGAAGGCGTAGTAGTGCGTGTAGCGCACGTCGCCCCGGAGGTACTCCGTGGAGTAGATGTGCACCAGCAGCGAGATGATCGAGACGGTGACGAGCATCATCGCCGTGAGGCCGTCGACCAGGGTGCCGGCCTCGAAGTGGATCGGGCCGATCTCGAACCAGGTGACCGTGCGCACGACCGGCGGAACGGTCTCGTGCGAGCCCTCCGACGAGTGGCCGCCCTCGGAGGTGGTGGCGGCGCCGGACTCGGTGGCGGCCTGGGACTCGGAGCTGGGCTGGGCGTCACCCGCGCCGACGGTCTCGCCCGAGTCCTTGGTGGCCGAGTTGATCTCGGACTCGATCTCCTCAGGGGTCTGAGGGGTGAGGCCGTTGGCCTGGCGGATGTCGGAGGCCAGCGCCTCGCCGGTGGGCGGGTGGTTGACCCGGTTGATCCACTGGCCGGCGGTGATCACCGAGAACACGAGGCAGAGCGACACGGCGGCGATGCCGATGCCGGCCGTGGCCTTGGTGCCGAGGCGCTTTCCGAGGAACAGGATCAGGAGGAACGACGCCGCCATGACGGCGGGGATGATCCAGACCTTGTCGAGGAGGGTGGGCATGGTTCGGACGTCAGCCCTTCAGCAGATCGACGTCGTCGGCGTCGATGCTCTGGCGGTTGCGGAAGATCATCAGCACGAGGGCGAGGCCGACACCGACCTCGGCCGCCGCGACGGCGATCACGAACAGGGCGAACACCTGGCCCGAGAGGTTGGCCGGGTCGGTGGCGTGCCACATCGCGCCGAAGGCGACCAGGTTGATGTTCACCGCGTTGAGGATGAGCTCGATCGACATGAGGACGAGCACGAGGTTGCGCCGCACCAGGACGCCGTAGACGCCGATGCAGAAGAGGATGGCGCCGAGGAAGAGGAACTGGTTGATGAGCATCAGTCACGCCTCGCCAGGACGATGGCGCCGATGAGCGCGGCCAGCAGGAGCACCGAGATGACCTCGAAGGGCAGCAGGTAGGTCGAGAAGATCGAGTCGCTGACCGCCGCGGTGCGCTGCACCGTGAGGTTGCCGATCTCCTGGCCGCGGTACTCGTCCCACAGGGCGTAGCCCATGATGCCGAGCAGCAGCAGGCCGATGACACCGGAGATGATCTTCTTGCCCGACCCGTGGTCGAGATCGGTGTCGGTGCCGGTCTTGGCCCGGGTGAGCATGATGCCGAAGAGGAACAGCACCACGATGGCCCCGAGGTAGACCAGGATCTGGGTGATGGCCACGAACTCGGCGGCCACGAGGATGTACTGGGCAGCCACGCCGGCGAGGACCAGGACCAGCCACAGGGCGGCGTGGACCAGGTTCTTGCAGGTGACCACGCGGAGCGCGCCGAACACGATGAGTGCGGCGATCACGTAGAACGCGATGTTCTGGGCGACGAGGAGAGCGAGCATCAGTCCCGGGGCACCTTCTTGACCTTGGCGTCGGAGCCCGCCTCGTAGGCCTCGAAGTCGGGGACCGTCTGCATCCACTGCCCGAGGCGGGACTTGTCGTGGAGCAGGTCGGCGATCCGGACCTCGGAGTACTCGTGCTCGGGGCTCCAGAAGAGGGCCTCGAACGGGCAGACCTCGACGCAGATGCCGCAGTACATGCAGAGCGAGAAGTCGATGTCGAAGCGGTCGAGCGCGTTCTTCTGGCGGGGCTTGCCGCCCTCGCGCCGCGGGGGTGCGAGGTACTTGTGGGCCTCGATGAAGATGCACCAGTCGGGGCACTCACGGGCGCAGAGCATGCACGCCGTGCAGTTCTCCTCGTGGAGCGAGATCACGCCGCGGGCGCGAGGGGTGGGGATCTCGCGCTCGTGGGGGTAGCGGGTGGTCTGGGGACCGTCCTTCAGGGTCTTGACCATCTCCCCGAACGTGACGCCGAGCCCCTTGACCAGGCCGGGAACCTTGGGCATCTAGAACACAACCTTGAGCACGGCGGTGATGACGATGTTCACCAGCGCGAGGGGGATCAGGAACTTCCAGGCGAAGCTCTGCAGCTGGTCCTCACGGAAGCGGGGGTAGGTGAACCGGACCCAGAAGATGATGAACGAGACGATCATCACCTTGGCGAAGAGCACGATGGGCCCGAGCACGTAGTACCAGTCGCTGCCCGTCTCGAGCCACGGCACCGCCCAGCCCCCGAGGAAGAGGATGGAGGCGATGCCGGCGAAGACGAACGCCGTGGCGAACTCGGCGAGGAAGAAGATGAGGAACCGGAAGCCGGTGTACTCGACCTGGTAGCCGGACACGATCTCGGACTCGGCCACGGGCATGTCGAACGGCGGCTGGGTCAGCTCGGCCTGCACGGCGGCGATGAAGATCACGAACCCGACGAACTGGGTGAGGATGTACGGGTTGCCGATGCCGCTCCAGCCGAAGATCGTGCCGTCGGCCTGGGCGAACACGATGCCGTTGAGGCTCATCGTGCCGGCCTGGATGACGACGCCGAGCACGGCGAGCACCATCGGGAGCTCGTAGGCGATCAGCTGGCCGGCGGCTCGGAGGCCACCCATCAGCGAGTACTTGTTGGCCGACGCCCAGCCGGCCATGAGCACGCCGAGCACCGACAGCGACGACACGGCCAGCACGTAGAAGATGCCGACGTCGAGGTTGGCCACCACGAGGTGGGCCGATGCCGGGAGCGCCACGTAGAGCAGCAGCGTCGACATCAGCACCACGAGCGGCGCCGCCTTGAAGACGAACATGTCGGCACCGTTCGGGGCGATGTCCTCCTTCTGGAGGAACTTCACGCCGTCGGCGAGGAGCTGCAGGGTGCCTCGGGGCCCGGCCTCCTGGGGGCCGAGCCGGCTCTGCATCCAGCTCATGACCTTGAAGAGGAAGACCATGCCGAGGATGAGCGCCGTGGTGGGGACCACGATGCTGATCACGAGCACCTTGATGACGGTCGACAGCCAGTACGGCGGGGCGAACGACGCGAGCAGGTGAAGGGTCATCGGTCGATGTCCCCCAGGATGAAGTAGAGGCTGCCGAGGATGGAGATCAGGTCGGGCACGTAGGCGCCACGGGCCACCCAGGGCACGATCGAGATGTTGTTGAACGACGCCGAGCGGATCTTGACCCGGAACGGCACGAGCTCGCCCTTGGAGACGATGTAGTAGCCCATGGCGCCGAGCGGGTTCTCGGTCTCGACGTAGGCCTCGCCCTCGGGCACCTTGATGATGCGGGGCACCTTGGCCATGACCGGGCCGCTCGGGATGGTGTCGAGCAGCTGCTTGACGATGAGCGCGGCCTCGCGGGTCTCCTGCAGGCGCACCCAGGTGCGGCCGAAGCAGTCACCGTCGGGGTGGGTCCAGACCTTCCAGTCGGCCTGGTCGTAGACGAGGCCGGGTGGGCAGGCGTCGCGGCGGAGGTCCCAGTCGACGCCCGAGGCGCGGATGTTGGCGCCGGACAGCCCGTAGGACAGGGCCACGTCGGCCGGGATCACGCCGATCCCGCGGGTGCGGGACTGGAAGATCTCGTTGCCGATGAGGAGGTCGTCCATCTCGTCGCAGAAGGCCAGGAGCTTGTCCATGGCGTTGTGCGAGTTGGCGATCCAGCCCTTGGGCAGGTCGTCCTTGAGGCCGCCGATGCGGTCGAAGTTCGGGTGGAAGCGCCCGCCGGTGGCGGCCTCGATCTGGTTGAGGACGTGCTCGCGGTCGCGGAAGGCGTAGAAGCCGGCGGTCATGCCGCCGAGCTGCAGGCCGTAGTCGCCGAGGAACAGCGAGATGTTGGCGATGCGGGACATCTCGAAGAGGATCGTGCGGATCCACTGGGCCCGGGGCGGGGCCTCGACGCCCATCAGCTTCTCGGCGGCGAGGATGAACGGGACCTCGTTGGCGAAGCTGCCGAGCCAGTCGATCCGGTTGATCAAGGTGTTGATCTGCGGGTACGAGCGGACCTCGGTGAGCTTCTCGTAGCCCCTGTGCATGTAGCCCGGGATCGGCTCGGCCGACACGACCTGCTCGCCGTCGAGGCGGGCCACGATGCGCAGCGTGCCGTGGGTGGCTGGGTGCTGCGGGCCCATGTTGAGGGTCATGCCCTCGGTCTCGAAGTCGAGGTTCACCCGGTTGTCGGCGGCGCGGGCCGCCAGCTCGGTGATCTGCGCGGGGTCGCTGGTGGCGGTCATTCGCCGTCCCCCTCGGGTTCGTCGTCGCCGCCCGGCATGGGCTCCACGTCGACGATGCCGGGCCACGGGCGCACGCGCCGGGCCAGCAACGGGAAGTCCTTGCGCAGCGGGTGCCCCTGGAAGTCGAGGGGCAGGTAGAGCTTGATGAGGTTCGGGTGGCCCTCGAAGGTGATGCCGAACATCTCGTAGGCCTCGCGCTCGTGCCAGTTGGCGCCGAGGAAGGTCTGGCTCCAGGTGCCGACGCTGAGGTCGTCGTCGGGCAGGTCGACCTTGAGGTGGACGCCCATGCCGGCCTGGATCGAGTAGAGCCGGCCGATCACCTGGAAGCGGGTGTCGCCGCCGGCGTAGCCCTGCACGATCGGCTGGGGCTCCTTGGCCGGGGCGGGCTCGCCGACGAGGTCCTCCTGGGCGTCCATGTCGCGCCCGAAGGGCGACGGGAGCCAGTCGATGGCCGACAGGTAGTCGAAGAACGAGTAGCCCATCGCCTTGGCGGCGACGGCGGCCTCGGGCCAGGCCTCGCGGGTGACGCGCACCCAGAGGTCGTCACCGGGGCGGATGTGGGAGCCCACGACGGCATCGCCGAGTCGGCCGGTGAGCTCGTCGAGGACGGCCTGGCGACGCTCGTCGACCTCGACGACGACCTCGTCGTCGGTGGCGGTCTCGGTGGAGGTGTCAGCCGACGACAATTGGCTCACCCTTCCAACGAGCGGCCATGTCCTCGTGGGCGATGCGCTCCTGGAGCAGGATCACGCCCTCGAGCAGGGCCTCGGGCCGCGGCGGGCAGCCGGGCACGTAGACGTCGACGGGGATCAGCTGGTCGACGCCCTTGGTGACCGAGTAGCTGTCCCAGTACGGGCCGCCGCAGTTGGCGCACGAGCCCATGGAGATCACGTACTTCGGGTCGGGCATCTGCTCGTAGAGCCGCACGACCGCAGGGGCCAGCTTGTCGGTGACGGTGCCGGCGATGACCACGAGGTCGGCCTGGCGGGGGCTGGCGGGGAACGGGATCACGCCGAGGCGCATCACGTCGTAGCGGGGCGACGCGAAGGCCGCACCCATCTCGATGGCACAGCACGCCAGGCCCCACTGGTAGGCCCAGATGGAGTACTTGCGGCTGATGTTGAGCAGCTTGGACAGCGGCTTCGGCAGCTTGCCGCTCTCGACTAGACCCACCGGAGGACCTTCTTGCGCCAGGCGTACAGGAGCCCGAGGGCGAGGATCGCCACGAAGATCAGCATCTCGATCAGACCGAAGGTGCCGTACTCCTCGAGGCGCGTGGCCCACGGGAAGATGAAGACCGCCTCGACGTCGAACATGACGAAGAGGAGGGCGTAGATGTAGTAGCGGATCTGGCTCTGCGACCAGCCGGTGCCGACCGGGTCGACGCCGGACTCGTAGACCAGGTACTTCTGCTCCTGGGGGCGGACCGGACGGAAGATGCGCCCGATGCCGAGGAGGGTCGCGCCCAGACCGATGCCGACCACTGCGAAGATGGCGACGGTCAGGTACTGCCGCAGGAAATCGGAGTACTCAGCAGACATCGTTTTCCGAGCCTAGTGAAGGGCCGAACACGGCATGAAATCCTCTCGCGGGCGAGGTGGGACCGGCGCGCTCGCACGCGCCCGGGCCCTTGGAACGACGGGTTCTGCGGGTCGTAGCTGACCGGTGCCGGCTACTGGCCGGTGCCGGTGGTTCCCGCCGCCGCGGCCGAGCCGCTCGACGGGGAGTCGTACTGCACGAGGGCGGGCTGGCCCTTCTCGGCGGCATCGACCAGGAGGTTGGGGAACAGCCCCACGACCATGGTGATCACCACGCAGAGCGTGAGGGCGATGCCCGCGCCGACCGGCACGGGGATGCGCTCGGCCCTGGTGGGAACCGGCCCGTCGTCGCCGTCGTCGGCGCCGCTCATGAACATGGCCACGATGATCCGCAGGTAGAGGAACGCCGACACCACCGCGGAGAGCATGGCGATGATGGCCAGCGGCCAGCTGCTGGCGTCGACGGCGGCCTCGACCGCGTAGAACTTGGCGAAGAACCCGGCCGTGAACGGCACACCGGCCTGGGCGAGCAGCAGGACCGTGAACGCCACCGCCAGCTCGGGGTTGGTGCGGGCCAGGCCCTTGTAGTCGGCCAGGGAGTGGGCACCGTCGCCCTTGCGGCCGACGATGGTGGCGATGCCGAACGAGCCGGCGACCATGAAGACGTAGGCCGCCAGGTAGAAGAGCACCGCCGAGTTGCCCTGGGCCGAGCCCGCCTCGACGGCCATCAGGATGAAGCCGGCGTGGCTGATCGACGAGTAGGCCAGCATGCGCTTCACGTTCGACTGGACCACGGCCAGGGCGGCGCCGACGACCATCGACGCGATGGCGAGCGCGTAGACGATCGGCTTCCAGGTGGCCTCGTAGTTCGAGAACGTGAGGACGAAGATCCGGATCATCCCGGCGAAGGCGGCGGCCTTCACGCCCGAGGCCATCCAGGCCACGGCCGGGGTGGGGGCACCGTCGTAGACGTCGGGGCTCCATGCGTGGAACGGCACGGCCGAGACCTTGAACGCCAGGCCCACGACCAGCAGGCCGAGGCCGATGAGCAGCAGCCCGTTCTGGGTGGGCACGGTCTGGCTCATGAAGGTCTTGATGTGGACCAGGTTGGTCGAGCCGGTGGCGCCGTAGATGAGCGCGATGCCGTAGAGGAAGAACGCCGAGGAGAACGCGCCGAGCACGAAGTACTTGATGCCCGACTCCTGCGACTGGATGCGCCGCAGGTGCATGCCCGACAGGACGTAGACGGCGATCGACAGGGTCTCGAGGCCGATGAACACGACGATGAGGTCGTTGCCCATGGCCATGATCAGGCCGCCGGCCGCCGAGAGGAGCATGAGCACGTAGAACTCGGGCCCCTCCATGTCCTCACGGCGCAGGTAGCCGTCGGTGAGGAGGGCGGCGAGCGCCACCGCGGCGCAGATCACGATGGTGACGAACAGCGTGAAGCCGTCGACCCCGACCATGCCGCCGATGGTGGTGTAGGCCCCGGACGGGTTCGGGTGGATGTCCCACCAGAGGAGCTTGTCCCAGCCCTGGACCTGGGCCCAGAGGGGCAGCACGCTGAGCGCCGAGGCCACGGCGATGGCCACGGTGGCGGCGGCGAAGATGCCGCGCGGGGCCTTCTTGCGGAGGAACGACGAGAAGGTGAGCAGCAGCAGGCCGCCGACCAGCAGGATCAGCAGCGGGATGAGCGCCGGCCAGTAGATGTCGGGGCCGGGCACGTGGACCTGGTCCTGGATGGCGGTGATCGGCGTCGGGTCCTGGGTGGCCCCGGTGACCTGGGCGAGGAGGGCGAGGCTCACGGCGCCACCTCCTGGCTCGAGGGCTGCGAGCTCGCGGCGTTCTCGCCCCCACCGTGGCTGTCAGCACCCTCGGCAGGCACGTCCTTCAGCTCGGAGCCGCCCTGGGTGCGGGGCTGGTGGTACCGGTCGACCTGCACCTCCATGCGCCCGAGGATGCGGTTCACCGAGGGCTCGATGCGGTCGAGGACCGGCTTCGGGTAGACGCCGAGGAACACGATCAGCACGAGCAGCGGCACCATGACCAGGCGCTCGGTGAGCTTGAGGTCGGGGAACTTCGCGTTCTCCTCGTCGGGCTCGCCCTGGAAGACCCGCTGGTAGGCCCACAGCAGGTAGAGGGCGGCGATGATCACGCCGGCGGCGGCCACGACGGCCCACCAGCGGTGGGCGATGAACGTGCCGAGCAGGGTGAGGAACTCGGAGACGAAGCCGTTGAGGCCGGGCAGGCCGATCGAGCTCAGCATCACGACGGTGAAGATGCCGGCGAACACCGGGGCCGACTTGGCGATGCCCTTGAGGTCCTTGATCTCGTAGGTGTGGCGGCGGCTGTAGAGGAAGCCGAGGAGGATGAACAGGGCACCGGTGGAGATGCCGTGGTTCACCATCTGGAGCACCGAGCCCTGGACGCCCTGGGTGTTGAGGGCCCAGAGGCCCATCAGCGCGAAGCCCATGTGGGCCACCGACGAGTACGCCACCAGCCGCTTCAGGTTCTTCTGCATGGCGGCGACGATGCCGCCGTAGATGATCCCGATGACCGCCATGGTGAGCAGGAACGGGGCGAAGTAGACGCTGGCCTCCGGGAACAGCTCGAGGCCGAAGCGCAGGAAGCCGTAGGTGCCGAGCTTGAGAAGGATGCCGGCGAGGTCGATCGAGCCGGCCGTGGGCGCCTCGGTGTGGGCGTCGGGCAGCCACGTGTGGAACGGGAACATCGGCGTCTTGACCGCGAAGGCGATGGCCATGCCCAGGAACAGCCAGCGGCCGGTGCTCGTGGCCAGGTTGTCGCTGGCGATGATCTTGGTGAAGTCGAAGCTGACGTTGCCGCCGTCGCCGGCCTTGGCGATGACCGCCAGCGCCACGATGGACACGAGCATGAACGCCGAGCCCGCCATCGTGTAGAGGAAGAACTTCGTCGCGGCGTACACCCGGCGACCATGGCCCCACTTGCCGATGAGGAAGTACAGCGGCACGAGGGTGATCTCGAACATCAGGAAGAACAGGAAGAGGTCGAGCGAGAGGAACGCGCCCATGCACCCGCCCATGAGCAGGGTGAGCCAGGCGTAGTACCCCTTGGCGTCGTGCTCCGGCTTGGCCGCGAACAGCGCGATCGGGAACAGGATGCCGGTGAGCACGACGAGGAACAGCGAGACCCCGTCGACCCCCAGGAAGAACTTGATGTCGAGCGACGACACCCAGGTCTGGGAGACGACGAACTGGAAGCCGTCGTCGCCCTTGTCGAAGTCGACCAGCAGGGCGATGCTCAGCACCCCGGTGATGAGGCTGGCGATGATCGCGACCTGGCGGGCGACCTCGGGCCGGGACCGCGGCAGCAGCCCGATGATGATCGCTCCGATCATCGGGACGAACACGAGGGCGGGCAGGATCGGGAACCCGAACGAGGCGCCTTCGGAGGCGAGGATGGCCGCGGTCATGAGAAGGACACCTGGGTGAGGATGAAGGCGACGATGAGGACCGCACCCAGACCGATCATGAGCGCGTACCAGCGCACGTAGCCGTTCTGGACGGTGCGCAGGCGGGCAGCGCCACCACGCGAGAGGCGGCCGACGCCGTTGACGGCGCCGTCGATCACGACCCTGTCGAACAGGGCGACGAGGTCGAAGAGCTTGCGGCCCGGGCCACCCATGAAGACGGTGACGCCGTGGTCGATGTACCAGCCGTTGTAGAGGAACGGCAGCTCGATCTTGCGGTGGTCGACCTTGCGCTTCATGTAGACGGCGTAGGCCAGCGCGATGCCGGTGAGGGCGAAGATCGTCGAGATGGTGAGCTCGACGATGAGCTGCAGCGTGCTCTCGTCGACGACCGCCTGGTTGGCGCCGACGACGGGCTCGAGCCAGCGGTTGAGGAACTCGGTGCTCTCGGAGAACGGCAGGTTGAGCACCCCGGCCACGGCGGCGAAGAAGGCCAGCACGAGGATCGGCAGTGTCATCAGCCAGGGCGACTCGTGGGGCGTGACGTGCTCGCCGTGGTGCTCGGTGGCGACCGCCACGGAGCCGGCATCGGCGTCGGCGGCGGTGGCGTCGCCGAGGTCGTCGGCGCCGGCCGCGTGCGAGCCGGCCGCTGCGGTGTCGGCGGCGTCGCCGGCCCCGGTCTGGTGGGCCTCGAGGGCGGCCAGCTCGGCGTCGCCGCTCTCACCCCACCGGGCGTTGCCGAAGAAGACCATGAACACCTGGCGGCTCATGTAGAAGGCGGTGAGCAGGGCGCCGATGAGGCCGACCACGTAGAGGATCGGGCTCTTGTGCAGGGCGAAGCTGAGGATGTCGTCCTTCGACCAGAAGCCCGAGAACGGCGGCACACCGGCGATGGCGAGCCAGCCGATGATGAACGCGAACGCGGTGAGGGGCATGACCTTGCGCAGCGCGCCCATGCGGCGCATGTCCTGCTCGTCGTGCATGCCGTGGATGACCGAGCCCGACCCGAGGAAGAGGGTGGCCTTGAAGAAGGCGTGGGTGATCATGTGGAAGATGGCGGCGGAGTAGCCGCCCGAGCCCACGGCCAGGAACATGTAGCCGAGCTGGCTCACCGTGGAGTAGGCGAGCACCTTCTTGATGTCGGTCTGGGCCACGGCGATGGTGGCCGCGATGAAGAGCGTGGCGGCGCCGATGATGGCGATCAGCCACGGCACCCAGTCGGCGGATGCGGCGAGCACCGGGTTGGCGCGCACGAGCAGGTAGACGCCGGCGGTGACCATGGTGGCGGCGTGGATGAGCGCCGACACCGGCGTGGGGCCGGCCATGGCGTCGGGCAGCCAGATGAACAGCGGCAGCTGGGCGGACTTGCCGACCGCACCGATCAGCAGCATCACCGCGATGAACGTGGCGGTGGTCTGGGCCAGGCCCGGGGCCTGCGAGGTGATGGTGGTCCAGTTCAGCGACCCGAAGGTGAAGAAGGCCATGAACATGGCGACCATGAAGCCCCAGTCGCCCACGCGGTTGGTGACGAAGGCCTTCTTGCCGGCGCTGGCGTTGGCCTCCTTCTCGAACCAGAACGAGATGAGGAGGTACGAGCAGGCACCCACGCCCTCCCACCCGAGGAACGTCAGGACCATGTTGTCGCCCAGGACGAGCATCAGCATGGAGAAGACGAACAGGTTCAGGTAGGTGAAGAACCGCGGGAACCGGCTGTCACCGTGCATGTACCCGATCGAGTACAGGTGGATCAGCGCACCGATGCCGGTGATGAACATGATCATCGCCATCGAAAGCGGGTCGAGCAGGAAGCCGATGTCGACGTGGAAGTCGCCCGCCGGGATCCAGGTGAAGTAGTTGACCTGGAAGGTGTGGTCGGGCTCGTTCCAGAGGCCGGCGAACACGACCAGCGTGGTCAGGAACGACAGGGCGACGACGGCGGTGCCGAGCCACCCGGCGAGGGGCTCGCCGATGCGCTTGCCGAAGAACCAGAGGAGGGTGAACCCGACCAGGGGCAGGGCAGGGACGAGCCAGATGAGATGGACCATGGTTCGCCTACCCCCTCAGCAGCCGGAGGTCGTCGGCGTCGGCACCCGGCCGGCGCCTGGACATGGCCACGACGAGGCCCAGGCCGACGACCACCTCGGCGGCGGCTACGACCAGGACGAAGAACACGATCACCTGTCCGGTGATGTCGTTGAGCATCTTGCCGAACGTGACGAACGTGAGGTTCACGGCGTTGAGCATCAGCTCGACGCACATGATCATCACGAGCGGGTTGCGGCGGATCAGCAGCCCCACCCCGCCGATGGCGAAGAGGATCGCCGCGAGCGCGAGGTAGGCGAGGTCGAGGTTCTGGGCGTCCATCAGTGGGCGCCTTCCTCGTGGGTGAGCGTCAAGGGCTCGTCGCCCTGGTCGATCATGGACTCGGGCTCCGGGATGGGCTGGACGTCCTTCGGGCGCCGCGAGAGCACGACCGCGCCGACCACCGCGATGGTGAGCAGGCCGGCGGTGACCTCGAGCGGGAAGACGTAGGTGGTGAACAGCTGGCGGCCGAGCTCGTAGACGTTGTCGTAGCCACCGGCGAGCTGGCCGGTGACCGAGCGGGCGCCGGTGACGGCGTTGTGGCCGCCGATGATGATCACGGCGAGCACGGCGCCGACCATGATCAGGCCGACGAGCACCGCCAGGACGCGCTGGCCGACGAGCGGCTCGGTCTCGAGGTCGTCGTCCTTGTCGACGCCGAGGAGCATCATCACGAAGAGGATGAGCACCACGATGGCGCCGGTGTAGACGATCACCTGCACGGCCGCGAGCAGCTGGGCGTCGAGGTTGAGGAACAGCACGGCGATGCCGAAGAGCGTGGCGACCAGGCTCAGCGCCGAGTGGACCGGGTTGCGCGACATCACCACGCCGAGGCCGCCCACCAGGACGACCACCGCGCAGACACCGAACACGAAGGCTTCGACGGTCATCTCAGTGCCCTCCGTGCCCTTGGGTGTGGGGATCGGTCTCGTCGTGGCTGAGCCCGTCGTGGCCGACCGGGCCGTGCGGGTCGGCGTCGTGGCCGTGCTCGTCGACGAACTCGTCGGGGGTGGTGATCGCGTCCTTGACGTCCTGGGCGGCCTCGGGGGCGCGCAGCCCGTAGCCCAGCTCGCCCGACCAGCCGACCACGCCCTCGAAGCGAGCGTCACCGGCCGGGGCCGTGGCCCGCATCCACGCCGAGGTGTGGAGGTCCTCGCCGGGGCGCCAGTCCTCCCAGGGCAGCTTGCGGGGCATGCCCTCGTCGTCGACGACGAGCTCGGCCTTGGTGTAGATCGCGTCGGAGCGGCTCGTGAAGGAGAACTCGAACATCTTCGACTCGGTGATCGCCTCGGTCGGGCACGCCTCGACGCAGAGGTCGCAGTGGATGCACCGGAGGTAGTTGATCTCGTAGACGAAGCCGTAGCGCTCGCCCGGGCTCACCGGGTCGTCGACGGGGTTGTCGGCGCCACGGACGTAGATGCAGCGGGCGGGGCAGACACCGGCGCAGAGCTCGCAGCCGATGCACTTCTCCATGCCGTCCTCGTAGCGGTTGAGGACGTGGCGCCCGTGGACGCGCACCGGCTTGGGTGCCTTCTCCTTGGGGTACTGCGTGGTGACCCGCTGCTTGCGCCCGATCTGGCGCAGGCTGACGAGGAAGCCGCCGAGGTAGCCCATTACTCGACCACCCCTTCGAGTCGGTTCGCCTTGGCGGTGGCCATCGCGAAGCGCAGCAGGCCGAAGAAGGTGAGGGCGATGGCGGCTGCGATCGGCACCACCACCAGGCCGTTCCAGTGCTGGTCGCGGGCCACGTGGAAGGTGGCGAGGACGAGCAGCCAGCCGAGCGACAGCGGGATGAGGACCTTCCAGCCGAGATCCATCAGCTGGTCGTACCGGACGCGGGGCACGGTGCCGCGGATCCAGACGAAGAGGAACAGGAAGGCGATGACCTTCAGGAAGAACCAGAAGACGCCCCACAGCCAGCCCGGCCCGATCGGCGCCGGGCCCGCCGGGCCGCCGAGGAAGAGGGTGACGATGATGGCGGCCATCGTGACCGAGTTCATGAACTCGGCGACGAAGAAGAGGGCGAAGCGGATCGAGCTGTATTCGGTGTGGTAGCCGCCGACGAGCTCCTGCTCGGCCTCGACGAGGTCGAAGGGCGGCCGGTTCAGCTCGGCCTGGCTGGCCAGCAGGAACACGATGAACGGCACGATGCCGGCCACCAGCAGGTTCCAGTTCGGGATGAAGCTGCCCCAGCCGTCGCCGGCCTGGGCGGCCACGATCTGGTGGGTGTCGAGGGTGCCGGTGGTGAGCACGACGGCGCACACCGACAGGCCGAGCGCGGCCTCGTAGGACACCATCTGGGCCGAGGCCCGGACCGAGCCCAGCAGCGGGTACTTCGAGCCCGACGACCAGCCGGCGAGCATCACGCCGTAGACCGCGATCGACGACATCGCCAGGGCGAAGAGGATGCCGATCGGCGGGTTGGCGAGCTGCAGGAAGGTCTCGTGGCCGAAGATCTCGACGGTGCCGTTGGCGCCGTTGGAGAAGTCCCCGCCGAAGGGGACGATGCAGAAGAGCAGGAACGCCGGGACCACGGTGAGCAGCGGGGCGAGGATGAACACCCGGCGCTCGGCCCGGTCCGGGAGGAGGTCCTCCTTGAAGAAGAACTTCACGCCGTCGGCGAAGGTCTGGAACAGGCCGAAGGGGCCGGCGGTGTTCGGGCCGATGCGGTTCTGCAGGTCGCCGACGACCTTGCGCTCGAACCAGATCATGAGCATGGTCGCCACCAGCAGGAAGGCGAACACGAGCACGACCTTGAGCAGCACGATCAGCACGACGGCGAGGTCGACCTGGCCGCTGAGGAGCGGATCACCTCCGAACATCGGGATCGCCTCCGGATCGGACGGACAGGAATCGGGTGGTCGCAGCGGCGGGCACGGCGGACGGCCCATCCCACCGCACGTCGGCGGTGGTGCGCAATCTCGTCGTGCCGGTGGTGACCGGGCGCACGGCGCTCACGAGGCCGTCTCGATGCGCAGCTCGGTGACGGAGGCGTCGGCGTCGACCAGGTCGGCGACGCGGACCTCGGCCTGGTTGAGCACCAGGGCCACTGCGCCGCGGGGCACGCCGGCGTCGGGGTGCACCGGGAGGGTGAGCGAGGTGCGGGGCGAGCGCACGACGACGCGGTCGCCGGCCGCCACACCGAGCCGGTCGGCATCGGAGGGATGGATCCGGGCCGTGGTGCCCGGAGCGAGGCCGGCGAGGTGGCCGCTGGCCTGCACGAGCGTGCCCTGGTCGTAGAGCTTGCGGGTGGCCACCAGCCGGAACGCGTAGGCGTCGAGCGCGGGGACCGGCGAGGGCACGCCGGCGGCGAAGGACACGAGCGCCGGGGCGGCGGGAGCGGGCTCGGTCGCCGGGACCGCGGGGTCGGCCTCCGCGTCGTCGGCCGTGGCGTCGCCCTCGGCCTCGGTGGCGGCGGCCTCCTCGGCCTGCGCGGCCTCGGTGTCGTCGGCGGCGTCGGAGCGGACCGCGGCGGCATCGGCCTCGGCGCCCTCGTGCTCGGCGTCGCCCGACCCCGTGGGGGCGGGCTCGGTGCCGAGCGGGAGGAGGAGGCCGTCGGCCGCGGCGGCGACGGTGGCGAGGTCGACACCGAGGTGCGACGGGGCGAGCCGGCCGATCTCGGCCAGGACCTCGCCGGCGTCGCCGAACCCGAGGTCGGCACCCAGGCGGGCGGCGAGCTCGGCGGCGAGCATCCAGTCCGGGCGGGCGGTGCCGGGCGGGGTGACCCGCTGCGACAGCGTGCTGACCCGGCCCTCGAGGTTGGTGGTGGTGCCGGCCTTCTCGGCGAACCCGGCGGCGGCCAGCACGATGTCGGCCTTGCGGCTCGACGCGTTGAGCAGCGTGTCCAGGGCGATCACGGTGCGGGCCCCGGCCAGGCCGCGCTCGGCGAGGTCGTGGTCGGGGAAGTCGGCCAGCGGGTCGGCGCCGAGCAGCACCAGCACGTCGATGCGGCCGTCGGCGGCGGCGGAGAGGATGCCCTCGGTGTCGAGGCCGGCGCCGGCGGGCACGGTGGGCCACTGGCCGGCGAACCAGTCGCGGCCGTCGTCGAGCGCCACGCGACCGGGCAGCAGGCCCGGGGCGAGGCCCATGTCGAGGGCACCGAGGACGTTCGACCGGCGCAGGGCCGGCAGGAAGCGGGCGTCGGGGCGGGCGGCCACCACGGCACCGGCGGCGTCGAGCACGGCGTCGGCCGACTCGGCGACCGACGGGCGGCCCAGCACCACGCTGAGCGGACCGCTCGAGCGGGCGATCAGCGCACGGGCGGCGTTGACGTCGGCGGCGGCGATGCCGGCGACGTCCTTGTCGGAGTCGGCGTTGGCCACGAGGGCCCGCACGAGCTCTCCGACCTCACCCGGCCGGGGCTGGAGCGAGGCGGCGGCGAGCGAGGAGAGACCGGAGCTGCGGGGCGAGACCTCGACGAGCGTGGCGCGGTCCTCGACGACCGCGTGGCGCAGCCGCAGGAACAGGACCGGCAGCTCCTCCTTGGGGTCGGGGCCCAGGTAGAGGACCGTGCCGCCCGGGGTGCAGACCTGGTCGATGGTGGCTCGGGGCAGGCCGAGCACGGCCTGGGCCGGGAGGCCGTCGCCGAGCTGGGCGTCGACGTTGTCGGTGCCGAGCACGCCCTTGGCGAGCTTCGCCCAGGCGTAGGCGTCCTCGTTGGTGAGGCGGGCCCCGCCGATGACGCCGATCGACTGCGGCGTGGCGGCGCGCAGGGCGGAGGCCGCACGCTCGAGGGCGTCGGCCCAGCGGGTGGGGACGAGGGCGTCGCCCTGGCGGACCAGGGGCTCGCCGAGACGGTCGGGCGAGGTGACCGCACCGTTGGAGAAGCGCCCCTTGTCGCACAGCCAGCCCCAGTTGACGGGGTCGACGTCGACGCCGGCGAAGCGCTGGACCTCGTCGCGGGACGAGTCGATCGAGATGCGGCAGCCCACCGAGCACTGCGTGCAGGTGGACTCGGTGGTCTCGAGGTCCCAGGGGCGGGCCTTGAAGCGGTAGGTCGACGCGGTGAGCGCGCCCACCGGGCAGATCTGCACCGTGTTGCCCGAGAAGTACGAGGCGAACGGCTCGTCCGGGAAGGTGTTGACCTCGGTGTTGTTGCCCCGGTGGATGAAGTGGATCAGGGGGTCGCCGGCGACCTCCTTGGCGAAGCGCGTGCAGCGGTCGCAGAGGATGCAGCGCTCGCGGTCGAGCAGCACGAGGTCGCTGATCGGGATCGGCTTCTCCTTGTGCCGCTTCTCCTCGAGGAAGCGGCTCTCACCCGGGCCGTAGGCCATGGTCTGGTCCTGCAGCGGGCACTCGCCGCCCTTGTCGCAGACCGGGCAGTCGAGCGGGTGGTTGATGAGGAGGAACTCGAGGACGCCGTCCTGGGCCTTCTTGGTGGCCTCGGACTCGGTGTCGACCTTCATGCCCGGGGTGCACTCGATCATGCAGCTGGGCTGGAGCGCGGGGCCGCGGCCGGTGTCGACCTCGACGAGGCACATGCGGCACATGCCGACGGGCCGCATGCGCTCGTGGTAGCAGAAGCGCGGGATGTAGGTGCCGGCGCGCTCGGCGGCGTCGATCAGCAGCTCGCCCTTGCGGGCGATGACCTCACGGCCGTTGATCTCGACGGCGACGCCGTCGGCGGGCGGGGCCTCGGGCTCAGGCATGGGACGGGGCCTTCAACTCGACGGGGACGGAGGTGCGGGCTTCCTCGGCCTCGGTGATCCGCGCCTCGAACTCGTCGCGGAAGCGGCCCAGGGCCGAGGCGATGGGCGCGGTGGCCGACGGGCCGAGGGGGCAGATGGTGGTCTGCTTGGGCGGCCAGGCGAGGCCCGGGGAGATGTTGTCGGAGACGTCCATCAGCAGCTCGAGGTCGCTCGGGCGGCCGTGGCCGTCGAGGATGCGCTGCAGGATGCGCTCGAGCCACGTGGTGCCCTCGCGGCACGGCGTGCACTTGCCGCAGGACTCGCGGGCGTAGAAGCGCACGAGGCGCAGGCACGCCTTGACCGCGTCGGTGGTCTCGTCCATGACGACGATGGCGCCCGAGCCGAGCATGGAGCCGGCCTTGTCGACGGTGGCCTTCTCGAGCGGCAGGTCGAGGTGCTCCTCGAAGAACCACGGGGCCGAGCCGCCGCCGGGGATGAACGCCTTGATCTCGTTGCCGTCGCGGATGCCGCCGGCGTAGACGGGGGCGTAGATGAGGTCGCGGAAGGTGGTGACGCCGTACTCGACCTCGAACACGCCGGGGTTCCGGACGTGGCCCGACACCGCGAACATGCGGGTGCCCCGGGAGTTCTCGGCCCCGAGCGCGGTGTACGCGTCGGCCCCGTTGTTCACGATCCACGGGAGGTTCGACAGCGTCTCGACGTTGTTGACGATCGTGGGCTGCATGTAGAGGCCCTTGGCCGCCGGGAAGAACGGCGGCTTGAGGCGGGGCATGCCCCGGTTGCCCTCGAGGCTCTCGATGAGGGCGGTCTCCTCGCCCACGATGTAGGCGCCGGCGCCCCACGTGAGAACCACGTCGATCGAGTAGTCGGTGCCCAGGATGTTGCGGCCGACGTAGCCCGCCTTGTAGGCGTCGTTGAGGGCCTCGGCGATGCGCTCCTGGGCCAGGGCCATCTCGCCCCGGACGTAGAGGAACGCCTGGCCGGCGCCGATGGCGTAGCAGGCGAGCAGGACGCCCTCGATGAGCTGGTGGGGGTCGCGCTCCATGAGGAGGCGGTCCTTGTAGGTGCCCGGCTCGCTCTCGTCGCCGTTGACCACGAGGTAGCGCGGCCACACGTCGGCGGGGGCGAGGGTCCACTTCACGCCGGCGGGGAAGCCGGCGCCGCCGCGGCCGAGCAGGCTGGCGGCCTTGACGGCCTCGCCCAGCGCGGCCGGGCTGCCCTCGAGCGCGGTGCGCAGGGCCTGGTAGCCGCCGGTGGAGACGTAGCGCGTGAGCGTGTGGCTGTCGTCGTAGCCGAAGCGGCTGGTGATGATCTTCGGCGCGTCGGTGATGGCCATCAGGCGTCGGCCTCCTCGGTGGCGGCGGCCGCGATCCAGACCGGGACGGCACGGTCCTCCGGCACGACCGAGCCGGCCTTGCGCTCCGGCGGGATGTGCTGGCGCACCCGGGCGAGGGTGCCGTGGTCGGGGATGTCGTCGCGCCCACCGGCGGCGAGCTCGTCGACCAGGGCGTCGAACTCGTCGTGCGTGATGCGGTGGAAGTAGCGGTAGTTCACCTGGAGGCACGGGGCCTCGGTGCACGCCGCGATGCACTCGGCGTCCTCGATGGTGAACAGCCCGTCGGGGGTGGTCTGGCCGGGCTTGATGCCGAGCTTGTGCTCGGCGTGCTCGAGCAGCTCCTCACCGCCGAGCAGCTGGCAGGCGATGTTGGTGCAGATGTTCACCATGTAGCGCCCGACGGGCTCCATCTTGAACATCTCGTAGAACGAGGCGGTGCCGAGGACCTCGGCCGGCGTGACCCCGACCAGCTCGGCGATGTGGGCCATCGCGTCGTCGGTGAGGTGGCCGTCCTGCTCCTGGGCGAGGTGGCACAGCGGGATGAGCGCCGACTTCGGCCGCGGGTAGCGGTCGATGATCTCGCGGGCGAGGGTGACGTTCTCGGGGGCGAGGCGGGCCATCAGCGATCGACCTCCCCGAGGATCGGGTCGACCGAGGAGATGATGGCGACGCCGTCGGCCACGAGGCCCCCGTGCATGAGGTGCGGCAGGCTCTGGATGTTCACGAACGACGGGCCCCTGATGTGCATGCGGTAGGGCTTCGAGCTGCCGTCGCTGACGATGTAGCAACCGAGCTCGCCGCGGGGCGACTCGATGGCGACGTAGGCCTCGCCCTCGGGCACCTTGAAGCCCTCGGTGAAGATCTTGAAGTGGTGGATCAGGGCTTCCATCGACTCGTCGATGCGGGCCCGCGGCGGCGGGGTGACCTTCTTGTCCTGGATCCGGTAGTCGCCCTTGGGCATCTTCTCGAGGCACTGCCGGACGATCTTCATCGACTCGTGGATCTCCGCCAGGCGGATCGCGTAGCGGTCGAAGCAGTCGCCGTAGGAGCCGACGACGACGTCGAAGTCGACCTCGTCGAAGGCGAGGTACGGCATGTCGCGGCGGAGGTCCCAGTCGTAGCCGGTCGAACGCAGGATCGGGCCGGTGACGCCGAGCGCCAGGCACTCCTCGGCCGTGATCGTGCCGATGCCCTGGAGGCGCTCGCGCCAGATCGGCTGCTGGTTGAGCAGCGTGTCGTACTCGCCCAGGCGCTCGGGGAGCATGTCGAGCAGGCGCATCACGCCGTCGCGCCAGCCGTCGGGCAGGTCGGCGGCGACGCCACCCGGGCGGATGTAGTTGTGGTTCATGCGGAGGCCGGTGACCTCCTGGAGGAAGCGCAGGGTCTCCTCGCGCTCACGCCAGCCGTAGAGCATCATCGACACCGCGCCGAGGTCCATGCCGTTGGTGGCCATGAACAGCAGGTGCGACGAGATGCGGTTCATCTCGGTCATGAGCATGCGGATCCAGACCGCACGCTCGGGGACCTCGATGTCGAGGAGGCGCTCGACGGTGAGCGAGAAGGCCAGCTCGGTGAACAGCGGGGACGCGTAGTCCATGCGGGTCACGTTGGTCGGGCCCTGGAGGTAGGTGAGCTCCTCGCCCGTGCGCTCCATGCCGGTGTGGAGGTAGCCGATGATCGGCTTGCACCGCAGGACGGTCTCGCCCTGGAGCTCGAGCATGAGCCGGAGCACGCCGTGGGTCGACGGGTGCTGCGGGCCCATGTTGATGAGCATGGTCTCGTCGTCGGGGGCCTGCTCCTCGGTGGCCTCGGCGACGGCGGACTCCGAGAGCCGCAGCACCGCGCCGCGCTCGCGGAGGCGCTCGGCGCCGCTGGCGACCTCGGCGCTGGTGAGCTCCTGGGCGCCCTCGGAGGTGCGCTCGACGGGGCCGGAGGGGGGCGCGTCGTGGGTCGTGGTCATGGCTTCGCTCCCACCGAGGTCACCGGTCGGCCGGGGCGGCCTTGAACTGCACGGGGATGCGACCGGAGTCGTAGTCCTTGCGCAGCGGGTGGCCGATCCAGTCCTCGGGCATGAGGATGCGGGTGAGGTCGGGGTGGCCGTCGAAGACGATCCCGAACATGTCGAAGGTCTCGCGCTCCATGGCCTCGGTGCCCGGGTAGAGCTCGTAGGCGCTGGGCAGCACGGGGTCGGAGGCGGGCACCTGGATGCGCAGGCGCAGGCGGGCGCGCTCGCGGTGGTTGATGAGGTTCACCACCACCTCGAACCGCTCGGGCTCGATGTCGGCGGGCAGGGCGGTGCGGCCGGGGTGCACGAGGTAGTCGACGCCGGTGAGGTCGATCACCATGTGGTAGCCGGCCTCGTGCAGCGTGCGCAGCAGCGCCGGGTAGTCGTCGCGGGGGACGAACAGCACGATCTGGCCGTGCGAGCGCGTGACCGGGAGGCCGAACAGCAGCTCGGGCTCGGGGACGGCTTCGGGCTCGGCCTCGCCCGCTCCGGTGTCGGCGGCAGCGTCGGCCATGGTCAGCTCCCGCCCAGGGAGACCGGGACGGGACCGGACGGGCCGGCCTTCTCGATCACGATCCCGGCACCCTCGCCGGGACGGCGGGTGAGGTGACCGGTGCCGATCTGGTGGTGCAGCGTGAGGATGGCGTGCATCAGCGTCTCGGGCGTCGGGGGGCACCCCGGCGCGTAGACGTCGACGGGCACGATCTGATCGACGCCCTGCACGATCGCGTAGTTGTTGAACATGCCGCCCGACGAGGCGCACACGCCCATCGAGATGACCCACTTGGGCTCCATCATCTGGTCGTAGACCTGACGGAGCACCGGGGCCATCTTCTGCGAGACGCGGCCGGCGACGATCATGAGGTCGGCCTGGCGCGGGGAGGCACGGAAGACCTCCATGCCGTAGCGGGCCAGGTCGTAGTGGGGGCCACCGGCGGCCATCATCTCGATGGCACAGCAGGCGAGGCCGAAGGTGGCCGGCATGACGCTGTGCTTGCGGGCCCACTTCACGAGCTCCTCGAGGGTGCCCGTGAGGAAGTTGTGGCTCAGACCCTCCAGGCCGGCATCGAGCAGCCCGCCCTGGGGACGTGTCTCTCGCGACACTAGGCAGCCTCCTCCGCCGCAGCGGGCTGTCGGCCCTCGAGGCCGACGCGCCGGATGGTGGTGGTGGCGGTGCGGGCCGGCGAGACGATGTCGCTGCGCTGGAGGCGCTTGATCGGGCCCCAGTCGAGCGCGCCCTTGCTGATCAGGTACACGAACGACTCGAACACCGCGGCCGAGAAGATCACGATGGCCCCGATCCCGAAGCCGCCGAGCTCGCGGAACACGGTGGCGAACGGGAACAGGAAGATGATCTCGATGTCGAAGACGATGAAGATCATCGCCACGAGGAAGAACTTGACCGGGAACCGCTCGGGCGGCTCCTTGCTGGGCACGATGCCGCACTCGTAGGGGGCCGCCTTGGCCACCGACGGGCTGCGGGGGGCCATCAGCTGCGAGACCACACGGCTGACCCCGGCGAACACCAGGGCCAGCACCAGCATGGCGAAGATCGGGAGGTACTGGCCCATGGCGTCAGTCTCCCTTCGTCGCGGCCTCCGCCATCGCCTTGTTCTTCATCAGCGTCTTGTCCCGGTTGTGGAGCACCCAGGCGAAGATGATGAACAGGCTGAGCGAGATCACGAAGTAGAGGAAGGGGATCAGGCGGACGTCGCCCAGGTCACGCACGAGCACGACCGAGACGACCGGCTTGCTCTCGTCGACGATCGGCGTGGGGGGCGCCTCGCCGGCCTTGGTCTCCTGTGCGATGACCGGCTGCACCTGCACCACCGCGTAGTGGGTGGGGTGCGAGCTGAACAGCTTGTTGAGCTTGTACTGGATCCGACAGATCGGGTCGTCGGGCAGGAAGCTGCCGCCCTTGGCGTCGGGGCAGTACTCGAGGCGGGTGGGCTTGCCACCGAACTCGAACACCGAGAGCTTCTTGTACTCGGTGTTGGCGGTGAAGATCTTGGCGTTGACCAGCGCCAGGTCGGCGGCGGCCTGGGCCTCACCGGCCGACGACGACGCCGTGACGCGCCAACCGTTCAGCGACCCGTTCGGGATGATGGCGTCGAGGATGTCGGGGTTGTTCGCCTTGAGGTCGGAGAAGGTCCAACCGTTCGGGTACTCGTCGACCAGCTCGGGGAACTGGGCCTCGACCTCGGCCCGCGTGGGCAGGTCCGATGGGTTGGTCAGCTTCGAGACCACGTCGGTGCGAGGCGTGGAGCCGTCGTTCACCCAGACCTCGACCGGTCTCCAGGAGGCGTTGTTGCCGCGGGGGCCGATGGCCGGCGGCGAGATCCACCAGAAGAGGGTGAGGATGGTGAGCCAGCCGAACAGGCCGCACAGCGCCAGCAGCATGCCGAGGCGCGAGCCGGTGTTGGTGGCGAGGAGGATGTACACCGAGCCCATCAGCACGGCGACGCCGACCGCCACCACGAGGATGCCCCGGACCCCAGGGTTCCAGGCGAGGCCGCCGAAGATGTTGATCGCAGCGATCATGTGGTTCACAGGCTCCGCTCGTATCGGACGACGGCGGCGATCTGCTCTTCGGTGAGCATGACCTGGTCCGCGTTCATCGTGGCGGTCTTCGGGTCGATGGAGTTCGGGTTCACGCCGAAGCTGCCCATGCGACCACTGGAGAGGCCGCTCGAGCCGTAGGCGGTGCCCGCCTTCGGGTAGGCGGCCACGAACGCCTCTTGCTGGGTGGCCGTCGAGAACTGGCGCACCTCGGAGCCACCGGTCATGTTCGGGCCCATGGCGCCACCGCCGGGCACCTGCGCCTGGCCGTAGGACCAGCCCTTGGTGTGGCAGCGTCCGCAGGAGTAGGCGCCGCCGGCGAAGCCGTCGGAGTAGCCGAGGTTGAACACCGCTTCGCCGAGGGTGGCGTACTCACGGGTGTCGGCCCGGCAGATGCCCTGGTCGTCGGCGCCGCAGGTCTTGTCGAGCTCGGCCTGCACGGCGGCCTTCGAGGTGTCGGCGGGCAGCTGGATCGAGGTGAGGTAGGCGATGATGTCGTCGAGCTGCTGGTCGGTGAGGGGGCCACCACCGGGGGCACCCCACGCCGGCATCGGCGAGTAGCCACGGCCGTAGTTCAGGATGAACTTCACCTGCTCGGGCGTGTAGCGGTACATGACCGTGTTCAGCGCCGGGGCCTTCCACTGCACCTGGGCGACGAAGTCACCGGTGGAGGGGTCGGTGATCGTGTAGTTGGCGACACCGCCCACGCCCTCGGGACCGTGGCAGCTCGCGCACTGGGCACCGTTGACGTAGATGTTCTCGCCGCGGGCGATGAAGGTCTCCTTGAAGCCCTGCACCGCGTCGGCCTGGCGGCCGGGCTCGGCCAGCCAGTAGAGCGGGAGCGCCACCGCGATGACGGCGAGCAGCACCAGGCCGAAGCCGAGGGTGCGGTCGAGCTTCTTGGTCTCGAGCTCCTCGTCGCTGAGGTACGGCGCCCGGTTGGCGGCGAGCTCGATCTCCGCGCCCACCTCGGCGCGGCCCTTGCGCATGTTCACCAGGATGGCGACGGCGAAGGCGAGGACCAGGAGGACCGCGAGGGTGATCCCGACCGTGCGCTGGACGGTGGCCAGCAGGAGCTGGTCGCTGACGATCTGCATCAGTGGTGTCCTCCGCCCACGCAGTGCGGGCCTTCAGCTTCCTGGCCGGTCGTGTTCGTACCGATCGGCGGGCCCTGGATGATCTGACCGGTGTTCACCGTGAGCACACCACCGG
>CAMFLJ010000008.1 GCA_945957335.1 uncultured Actinomycetes bacterium
GGGTTGGTGAGCAGGAAGCCGACGAAGATGATCGAGATGCCCACGACGAGGGAGATGGCGAAGCCGTCCATCTCGTCGACGACGGAGTTGAGCAGGCCGCCGGCGCTGAGCACGAGGGTGCCGAGGGCGATGAACAGGTTGGCGAGGGCCAGCCGCCCGGCGGGGAGGGTGGAGGGCGCCCCGGCCCGGCGCCGGCCGCGCAGCAGGCGCCACGCGCTCCACACCGCGCCGCCGAAGATCACCATGGCGCCCACGCCGGAGGCCACCGCGGCGGCGATGCGGGGCCCGGCGGCGAAGACCTCCTTGCCCTGGGGCAGCACGTCGGGGTCGATCGGGCCCACGAGCTGGGCCGACACGACCAGGCCGGCGCAGAAGGCGCTGAGCAGCGACACGATGGCGGTCCAGCGGCGGCCGTGGGTGGGACCGGCGAGCAGCTCGACGGTGCCGAGCGCCAGGAACGGCACGTTGAGGATGGCGCCGAACAGGTAGAAGGCCTTGAAGCTCCACTCGCCCCAGCCCACCGCGGCCCCCACCCAGAGGGCTGCGGAGCCGGCGGCGAACATGAACAGCGACACCGTCCAGGCGCCCTCGTGGCGCTTGCGCCGGGCCAGCCAGCGCTCGAGCGTCGACAGGGCGAACGCCAACGACACCAGGGTGGCCGCGGCGGCCAGGGCGACGTGCAGCGTCATGCCCCCAGCGTAGGGCGCACCGTGCGTGGCCCCCGCCGCGCCCGCAGAGAGGGTCGACCGTCACACGCTCGTGACTTTGTGAAAGCACGAACGTGGTCGGTAGCGTGTCGGCGTGGACCGGTCCCGCCGACGCATCCCCGAGGCCACGGTGGCCCGCCTCCCGCTCTACCTGCGCACCCTCGTCGAGGTGCAGGCCGAGCAGACCGCCACGATCTCCTCGGAGCGCCTCGCCGAGCTGGCCGGCGTCAACGCGGCCAAGGTCCGCAAGGACCTCTCCTACCTCGGCTCCTACGGCACCCGGGGCGTCGGCTACGACGTCGAGTACCTCCTTTTCCAGATGAGCCGTGAGCTCGGCCTCACCAAGGACTGGCCCGTCGCCATCGTCGGCGTCGGCAACCTGGGCGCCGCCCTCGCCAACTACGGCGGCTTCGGCGACCGGGGCTTCCCGGTGGCGGCGCTGGTCGACGCCGACCGCTCGAAGGTCGGCACCCGGCTGGGCGAGCACGTGATCCGCCACGTCGACGACCTCCCCGAGCTGGTCGCCGAGCTGGGCATCGCCATCGGCATCATCGCCACGCCCGCGGCCGGCGCCCAGGACGTCGCCGACCGCCTGGTGGCCGCCGGGGTGCCCTCGATCCTGAACTTCGCCCCGACGGTGCTCACCGTCCCGCCCGAGGCCTCGCTGCGCAAGGTCGACCTGGCCCTCGAGCTGCAGATCCTGAGCTTCTACCGCCAGCGCGACTCCGTGGCCGACGCGGTCGAGGCCGTCGAGGCGGCCGACGGGGTCGCCGCCCGCGGGACGGCGCCCGAGGCCCCGGAGCCGGTGGTCTGATGCCGGTCGACGCACCGCTCTACCCGGTCAACCTCGTGGTGGCCGGCCGGCGGTGCCTCGTCGTCGGTGGTGGCCGGGTGGCCGCCCAGAAGGCCACGGAGCTGGTCGCCTGCGGTGCCGAGGTGCACGTCGTGGCGCCCTCGATCTCGCCCGAGCTCGCCGCCCTCGACGGCGTGGTGGCCCACGAGCGCCCCTACCGGTCCGGTGAGGTCGCCGACTACCGCCTGGCGGTGACCGCCACCGACGACCCGGCCGTCAACCGGCAGGTCTTCCTCGAGGGTGAGGCCGCCGGTGTGTGGGTCAACAGCGCCGACGATCCCGCCAACTGCGCCTTCACCCTGCCCGCCCGCGTGCGCCAGGGGCCCCTCCTCGTCACCTTCTCCACCGGCGGCCACTCGCCCGCCCTGGCCACCTGGCTGCGGCGGCGGTTCTCCGAGGAGATCGGGCCGGAGTACCTCGCCCTGATGGGCCTCCTGGCCGACGAGCGCTCGCGCCTCCAGCGCGAAGGTGTCCCGACCGAGGGCCTCGACTGGCAGGGAGCACTGGATTCAGGGATGCTTGATCTCGTCCGCGAGGGTCACCTCGCCGAAGCCAAGGAGCGCCTGCAGGCGTGTCTGTCGTCGTCCTCGGACTGAACCATCGAACGGTGCCCCTCGATCTGCTCGAGCGGGTGACCATCGACGACTCCCGCCTCCCGAAGGCGTTGCACGACGTGATGAGCCGCGACCACGTGAGCGAGGCCGTCGTGCTCTCGACGTGCAACCGCTCCGAGGTCTACGTCGTCGCCGAGAAGTTCCACCCGGCCTACGCCGACCTGCGCACCTTCTTCTCGGAGCTGGCCTTCGTGCCGCCCGAGGAGCTGGCCGACCACCTCTACGTCCACGACGGCGCCGACGCCGCGTCGCACCTCTTCGAGGTCGCCGCCGGGCTCGACTCCGCGGTGGTCGGTGAGGCCGAGATCCTCGGCCAGGTCCGCACCGCCTGGGAGCGCGCCCAGGGCGAGCACGCCTCGGGCTCGCAGCTCAACCTGCTCTTCCGCCACGCCCTCGAGGTCGGCAAGCGGGCCCGCACCGAGACCGCCATCGGGCGCCACATCGCGTCGGTGTCCACCGCCGCGGTGGCGATGGCCGCCGAGCGCCTCGGCTCGCTCGAGGGCCGCAGCATCCTCGTGATGGGCGCCGGCGAGATGGGCGAGGGCATGGTCCGCTCGCTCGCGTCCAACGGCGTCTCCGACATCCGGGTCGCCAACCGCACCTGGGAGCGGGCCTTCGACCTCGCCACCCGGGTCGACGGCCGGGCGATCCGCCTCGCCGACCTCGACGCCTCGCTGGTCGAGGTCGACCTGCTGCTCACCGGTACCGGTGCCTCGTCGATGCTCATCGAGCACGCCGACCTGGCCCGGGTCATGGCCGCCCGCCAGGGCCGCCCGCTGCTCATCGTCGACGTGGCCGTGCCCCGCGACGTCGACCCCACCGCCGCCGACCTGCCGGGCGTCACCCTGCTCGACATGGACGACCTGCGGGCCTTCGCCGAGGCCGGCCAGGCCGAGCGCCGCCGTGAGGTCGCCGCCGTGCGCACCATGGTCGGCGAGGAGCTCGATCGCTACACCGCCGTCAGCTCGGCCCGCGAGGTCGCCCCGCTGGTGGCCGCGCTGCGCGAGCACGCCGAGGACGTCCGCCGGGCCGAGCTCGAGCGCTTCCGCTCCAAGCTGGGCGAGCTCGACGAGCGCCAGCTCGAGGCCGTCGAGGCCCTCACCCACGGCATCGTGGCCAAGCTCCTGCACCAGCCCACGGTCGGGCTGAAGGATGCGGCGGGCACGCCCAAGGGCGAGCGCCTGGCCGAGGCCCTGCGCGACCTCTTCGACCTCTAGGCGCCGGTCGAGCGTCGTGGCCGATCCGTCGGCGGTGCACCTGCGGGCCGCGACCCGCGGCAGCGCGCTGGCGCTGTGGCAGACCGACCACGTCACCGCGCTGCTGGCCGCCGCCGGCCGGGCCCGGGGGGTGGAGGTCACCGTCGAGAAGGTGATCGTCGAGACCGTGGCCGACGCCCGCCTCGACATCCCGATCTGGGAGATGGGCGGCAAGGGCGTGTTCGTGAAGGAGGTCCAGGCCGCGGTGCTCGACGGCCGGGCCGACCTGGCGGTGCACTCCGGCAAGGACCTGCCCGCGCTCACCCCCGACGAGCTCGTGGTGGCGGCGGTGCCCGAGCGGGCCGATCCGCGCGACGTGCTCGTGGGCTCGACCCTCGACGGCCTGCCCGTCGGCGGCCTGGTGGCCACCGGCTCGGTGCGACGCCGGGCCCAGCTGGCGTGGCGCCGGCCCGACCTCACCTTCACCGGGCTGCGCGGCAACATCGCCACGCGCCTGTCGAAGGCCGGTGAGTTCGACGCCATCGTGATGGCCGCGGCCGCCCTCGAGCGGCTCGAGCTCGACCTCTCCGACCGGGTGGTCGAGGTGCTCGAGCCGGCGGTGATGCTGCCGCAGGTGGCCCAGGGCGCGCTGGCGGTCGAGTGCCGCGGCGCCGACGACGTGGCCCGCTCGCTGCTGGGCGACATCGAGCACGGGCCCAGCCGGCTGGCCGTCGACGCCGAGCGGGCGTTCCTGGCCGAGCTCGGCGGCGACTGCGACCTCCCGGCCGGGGCCCACGCCACCCTCGACGGCGACGTGCTCACCATCGAGGGCCTGCTGGCTTCGATGGACGGCCACGTCGTGCTGCGCGAGCGCCGCGAGGTGCCGGTGGCCGAGGGCGAGGCGGCGGGCCGGGCGTTGGCGCGGTACCTCCTCGACGACGCCGGCGGCGCCTCCCTCCTCACCCGCTGAACGCCGCCCCAGCTCGGGGAGCGGGTCAGTCGGGGGAGCTGCGCAGGGCGGCCGCGGTGAGCTGGGCGATGACGGCCGACTGGCTCACGGCGTCGGCCCGGGGCGAGGTGCGGTCGTCGATGACGACGATGCCCCACGCGTCCCGCCCGGCGTCGAGGAACGGGTAGAGCCCCCACCGGTTGGGGGCCGACACCACCGAGGCGACGTCGTCGCCGCGCAGGCGGTCGCGCCACACGCCGAGGCCGTAGGTGGGCACGCCCGTCTCGGCCACCCAGGGCTCCTCGTGGGTGTCGAGCTTCACCGTCTGGTCGCGGAGCATCTCGTCGATCGATCCGGTGGAGAGCACGACGAGGTCGCCGGCCCGGCCGTCGTCGCGCAGCACCGACAGGAACCGGCCGAGGTCGGCCACGGTGGTGATGCCGTCGACGGCGAGCCGGCCGCCCGTGGTCGAGGGGTCGGCGAACGAGGTCGACTGCATGCCCGCCGGGTCGGCGATCCGCTGGGCGAAGAGCTGTGTCCACGGCTGCCCGGTGGCGACCTCGGCCAGGCGGGCGGCCACGTGGGCGTCGAGGTCGTCGACGTGGAACGCCTCGCCCGGTGGGTCGACCGGCGCCGCGGCGGCGATGGCGGCATCGCAGGCGGCCACCGTGGGCTCGGCGCAGGTGATGCCCGCTGGCAGCCCCGACGTGTGCGAGAGCAGCTGGCGCAGGGTGATGGCGCCGAGGGGCGCCGACAGGTCGGTGAGCGTCGTGCCGATCGGCGCGTCGAGCGAGAGCGTGCCGTCGTCGACGAGGGTGAGCAGCACCGCGGTGGTGAGCAGGAACGACGACTCGCCGAGCTGCACGGGTGCGCCCGGGTCGACCGGTCCGGTGCCGTAGGTGTCGGTCGGGTCGGGCGATCCGGGGGTGGTGCCCAGCACCAGGGCGGCCGACGAGAGCCCCCGCTCGTCGGCCTGGTCGCGCAGGCGCTGGTCGATCCGGTCGAAGGTGACGCCGGCGAAGAGCTCCTGGCGGCCCTCGGCGAGCTGGTCGATCGTCGGGTCGCCCGAGGGCTGGTCGGCCTCGTCCGAGCTGCGGCCCACGCCGCACGCCCCGAGCAGCAGCGCACCCGCCGTCACCGCCACGGCCACGACCGCTCCCCGGCGGCGCCGGGCCGGACGGGTGCGGGGTGCCACCATGGCGGCGTCACCGGAGCAGGGGAGGGCGGTCATCGCCGACGAGGGTACGGGCGCCGACTCGCCCGAGCGGGATCGGGAGGTCGGCGTGGGCCCGCACCCGCGCCCCTGGCCCGACGACCCCCGGCTCGATCCCGACCTGCTCGAGCAGGGCGACCGCCGCAACGTCGCCGACCGCTACCGCTACTGGAGCAACGAGGCGATCGTCGCGGACCTCGACACCACCCGGCACCCGTTCCACGTGGCCATCGAGAACTGGCAGCACGACCTCAACATCGGCACGGTCGTGCGCACGGCCAACGCGTTCAACGCGGCGGGGGTGCACATCGTGGGCAAGCGGCGCTGGAACCGGCGCGGGGCGATGGTCACCGACCGCTACCTGCACGTCGCCCACCACCCCGAGGTGGCCGACCTGGTGGCGTGGGCGTCGGCCGAGGGCCTGGCCGTGGTGGCGATCGACATCGTGCCGGGCGCGGTGCCGATCGAGTCGGTCGAGCTGCCCGAGCGCTGCGTGCTGCTCTTCGGCCAGGAGGGGCCCGGCCTGTCGCCCGAGGCGTGCGCGGCGGCGTCGATGGTGTGCTCCATCGCCCAGTACGGCTCGACCCGCTCGATCAACGCGGGCGTGGCCGCCGGGATCGCCATGCACGCGTGGATCCGCCGCTGGGCCGGCCCGCCGCCCGCACCCTGAGCCACGCGCTCCCTCCCTCTGGTTCAGCTCGTGCACCCAGAGGCGACGTGCTGTACCAGAGGGGTCGAGTGGTCAGGGGCGGAGGAGGGCGCGGACGGTGCGGTCGACCACCCGCGTGGCCTGGGCGATCGAGCAGCCGCGGGTGCGCAGCGCCTCCCAGCCCGGCCACGACAACGCCAGGTCGAGGGCGGCGAGCAGGTCGTCGGCCTCCTCGGCGGGGAGTGCCGCCAGCTCGGGGGCGAACACCTCGCCGACCTGGGCCCGGCTGCCGGCGTTGAGCGCGGCTCGGTTGGCGCTGAGGGCCGCCGAGCCGGGCTCGCGGGCCACGCTGGCCCGCCGCACGGGGGTGATCCACTCGTTCATGTCGGCCCGGGCGGCGACCACGGCCCGGATGCGGGCGTCGAGCGGCCCGCCGGCGGGCAGCGGCGGCTGGCGGTCGCGGACGGCCCTCACCTGGTGCTCGGCCACAACCTCGAACAGCGCCTCGAGGTCGTCGAAGTGGTGGTAGATCAGCCGCTCGGAGATGCCCGCCCGTTCGGCCACACGAGCGGCCGTCGGCCGCGTGTCGCCCTCGCGGAGCAGCTCGAGCGCGGCCTCGGCGATGACGGCCCGGCTGCGCTCGGCGCGGGCGCTCCGGGGGCCGGCGGGGGAGGGGCCCGTGGGGGCGGCCCCGTCGGACACGGTGGTCATGGCGCGAGTCTGCCCCGGACCCGACGCCCCGGCGAGGGCCGAACGTAGGTTTCGGGGGTGGAGACGGTGTGGGTGCTCGGCGACCAGCTGCGGCGCGACGTGGGCCCGCTGCGCGACCGGCGCCCCGGCGAGCTGCGCGTGCTGATGGTCGAGAGCACGGCGAAGGCGGCGTCGAAGCCGTGGCACCGTCAGCGCCTGCACCTGGTGCTGGCCTCGATGCGCCGCTTCGCGGCCGAGCTGGAGGCGGAGGGCTTCGAGGTCGACCTGCGCGTCGCGCCCACGCTGCGGGCCGGGCTCGAGGCGCACCGGGCCGAGCACGGCGAGCCACCGGTCGTGGCCATGAGCCCGATGTCGTGGGACGGCCGGCGGATGCTCACGGCGGCCGGCGTGGAGGTCACCCCCAACGAGCAGTTCCTGTGCTCGGAGGAGGAGTTCGCCCGCTGGCTCGGCGGTCGCCCCTCGCCCCGCATGGAGGACTTCTACCGGTTCCAGCGGCGTCGCCACGGGGTGCTGATGGACGGGTCGGAGCCGGTCGGGGGCCGGTGGAACCTCGACGCCGAGAACCGCGAGCCGCCCCCGAAGGACGGCCGGTCGTGGCCCGCCCCGGTGGTCGCCGAGCTCGACGACCTCGACCGCGCCGTGCTCGCCGACATCGACGCCCGCTGCCCCCGCGCCTTCGGCGACCCGCCCGACGGCACGTGGGCCACCGACCGGGCCGGGGCCCTGCGCCGGCTCGACCACTTCGTCGACGAGGTGCTGCCGCTCTTCGGCCCCCACGAGGACGCGGTGCTGCGGGACGAGTGGAAGATGGCGCACTCGACGCTGAGCCCCTACGTGAACCTCGGCCTGCTCCATCCCGGTGAGCTGGTCGAGGCCGCCGAGGTGGCCTACCGGGACGGCCGGGTGCCGCTCGCCTCGACCGAGGGCTTCGTGCGCCAGGTGCTCGGGTGGCGGGAGTACGTGTGGGGCCTCTACTGGCAGTGGATGCCGGGCTACCGCGAGCCCAACGCCCTGGGCGCCGACCAGCCGCTGCCGCCGGCGTTCACGGGTGCTCCCACCGAGATGGCGTGCGTGGGCCACACGGTGGAGGCGCTGCACCGGCGGGGCTGGGTGCACCACATCGAGCGGCTGATGGTGCTCGGCAACCTCTCGCTCACCGCCGGTGTGCGGCCGTGGGAGCTGGTCGAGTGGATGTGGGCCGGGTTCGTCGACGGCGCCGAGTGGGTGATGCTCCCCAACGTGATCGGCATGGCGCTGCACGCCGACGGCGGCCGCATGGCCACCAAGCCCTACGCCTCGGGCGGCGCCTACCTGAAGCGCATGACCGACCACTGTGGCCGCTGCCGCTTCGACCCGACCAAGCGGGTCGGCCCCGACGCCTGCCCGTTCACCACCCTCTACTGGGACTTCCTCGCCCGCAGCGAGGAGCACCTCAGGGGCAACCACCGCATGGGCAACCAGCTGGCCTCGATGCGGCGGCTGAAGGATCTGGCCGCGGTGCGCAAGCGGGCCGTCGAGGTGCGTGGCCGGCTCGCGGCCGGCACCCTCTGAGCCGGCGAAGGGTCGCCGCCGTCAGCTGACGGAGGCGACCTCGTAGCCGGCCTCGTCGACCGCGGCGCGCACGGCGTCCTCGGTGACCTCGCCGGTGACCTGGACGGTCTTGGCGTCGACGTCGACGACGACGGACTCGATGCCGCCGACGCCCTCGAGCTCGCCCTCGATGGCGGCCTTGCAGTGGCCGCAGGAGATGCCGGGGACGGAGTAGGTGCGGGTGGTCATGCGGTGGTCTCCTCGGTGGCGGCGGCCCGGGGGAGGGCGCCGGTGGTGTCGGTTGCGGGAGGGGCTGCGGACCGGCCCGGGCGGGCGCCCTTGAAGCGGCGCAGGCGCAGGCTGTTGGTGACGACGAAGACGGACGAGAACCCCATGGTGCCCGCCGCGATCATCGGGTTGAGCACGCCGAGGGCGGCGAGGGGGATGGCGGCCACGTTGTAGGCGAACGCCCAGAACAGGTTGCCCTTGATGGTGGCGAGGGTGCGGCGGCTGAGGGCGATGGCGTCGGCCGCGGCCCGCAGGTCGCCGCTGACCACGGTGAGGTCGCTGGCCTCGATGGCGACGTCGGTGCCGGTGCCCACGGCGATGCCGAGGTCGGCCTGGGCCAGTGCGGGGGCGTCGTTGATGCCGTCGCCGACCATGGCGACGACCCGGCCCTCGTCCTGGAGGCGCTTGACCTCGGCCACCTTGTCGCCGGGCAGCACCTCGGCCACGACCCGGTCGACGCCGACCTCGCGGCCGACGGACTCGGCGGTGCGGGCGTTGTCGCCGGTGAGCAGCACGACCTCGAGCCCGAGGCGGTGCAGGTCGGCGACGGCCTCGGCGCTGGTGGCCTTCAGCCGGTCGGCCACCACGAGCGCGCCGCGAGCGACGAGCGGGCCGCCGTCGTGGTCGGCCCAGCCGGCGATGACGGCGGTGCGGCCCTGGAGCTCGGCGGCGGTGGCGGCCTGCTCGACGGCGTCGGGGACCTCGGCGAAGAGCGACCGACGCCCGACGCCGACCCGGTAGGCCACGCCGGCGTCGGTGCCGACGGAGGCGATGACGCCGCGGCCCGGCAGGTTCTCGAACCCGTCGACGGCCGCACCGGCGGCCTCGCCCGGGCGCTCGGCATCGGCGCCGGCCACGACAGCGGTGGCGATGGGGTGCTCGGAGCGGGCCTCGACCGCCGCGGCCAGGCGCAGCACGGTGGCGGCGTCGGTGCCGGCGGCCGGGGTGACCTCGACGAGCTCCATGCGGCCCTCGGTGATGGTGCCCGTCTTGTCGACGACGGCGACGTCGACCCGGCGCGTCTGCTCGAGCACCTCGCCGCCCTTGATGATGATGCCGAGCTGGGCGCCGCGGCCGGTGCCCACCATGATCGCGGTGGGGGTGGCCAGGCCGAGGGCGCACGGGCAGGCGATGATCAGCACCGCCACCGCGGCGGTGAACGCCTCCTCGGCGCTGTGCCCGGTGAGCAACCAGCCGGCGAGGGTGGCCAGGGCGATGACGAGCACCGTCGGCACGAACACGCCGGCGATCCGGTCGGCCAGGGCCTGGATGGGCGCCTTCGAGCCCTGGGCCTCCTCGACCAGGGTGACGATCTGGGCCAGCGCGGTGTCGGAGCCGACCCGCGTGGCCTCCACCACCAGGTGGCCGTTGGCGTTCACGGTGGCGCCGATGACGTCGTCGCCCGGACCGACCTCGACGGGCACGGGCTCGCCGGTGAGCATCGAGACGTCGACCGCGGAGTGGCCCTCGACGACCACGCCGTCGGTGGCCACCTTCTCGCCCGGCCGCACGACGAAGCGGTCGCCGACCTCGAGCGAGGCGAGGGGGATCTCGGTGCCGTCGACCAGGCGGGCGGTCTTGGCGCCGAGCTCGGCGAGGGCGCGCAGGGCGTCGCCCGAGCGGCGGCGGGCCCGGGCCTCGAACCACTTACCCAGCAGGATCAGGGTGATGATCACGCCGGCGGTCTCGAAGTAGACGTGGGCGTCGGAGCCCGACGATGCGGCCATCCCGCCCATGGCGTCGCCGCCGGTGTCGGCGGCACCGAGGAAGAGCAGGGCGACCGTCGACCACAGCCACGCCGCAAGGGTGCCCATCGAGACGAGGGTGTCCATGGTGGCGGTGCCGTGGCGGAGGTTGACGAGGGCGGCACGGTGGAAGCCCCAGCCGCTGTAGAAGACGACCGGGGTGGTGAGGGCGAAGGCCAGCCACTGCCAGCCGTCGAACATCAGCGGCGGCACCATCGAGATCAGCAGCGTCGGCACGGTGAGCACCACCGCCACGACCAGGCGACGGGTGAGCACCTGCACGTAGCGCGCCTCGGCGGCGGCCTGGTCGTCGTCCTCGGGCACCGAGTAGCCGAGGCTCTCGATCTTGGCGACGAAGGCGTCGGCGTCGACCACAGCGGGGTCGAACACGACGGTGGCGCGGGCGGCGGCGAGGTTGACGTCGGCCCGCTCGACGCCCTCGAGCTTGCCGAGGCCCTTGCCGATGCGGGTCGCGCAGGCGGCGCAGGTCATCCCCTCGACCGGGAGGTCGACGCGCTGGGTACCGGGGGAGGGGGCTGCACTGCTCATGCCTCGAACCATACCCCCCCTCCCTATTGCCGACAACCCCGCTATGCTGTGCCCATGGCGACACGGGGCTACTCCATCACCAAGGACGACTACCTCAAGCGGCTGCGCCGCATCGAGGGCCAGGTCCGCGGCCTGCAGGGCATGATCGAGGACGACAAGTACTGCATCGACGTGCTCACCCAGATCGCGTCGGTCACCAAGGCGTTGCAGGGTGTGGGGCTCGGCCTGCTCGACCAGCACCTGCACCACTGCGTGATGGCGGCGGCCCAGAACGACGGTGACGGCGGCGACGCCAAGCTCGACGAGGCGATGACCGCCATCGAGCGGATGCTCCGCAGCTGATCCCGCCCTCGGCCGTTCGGCGCCGGCCCCTCGTCGCCGTCGTGGACGCCTGACCCTCGCCCCGGTTCCCGTGCTGGCCGGCGCCGTGCCCCGAGTGGGGCGCCGGCGCCGGCCGGTGTCATTTTGGGGCGCCAATAGCCAATTGCTACGGTCGTACTTTCCACATCACGAACCTTTTTCCCGAAATGGGTTGCGCCGGGCATGGGCGGGCCGCTACAAAAGCTGACCATGTCGATCAACAATGTCGGGAATCGCACCGACGGGGCTCCCCCCTCCCGTCGTCGCCGCCCGCTCCCCACCGCCCTGTTCGCCCTCGTCACGCTCTTCGCGCTGGTCGCCGCCGCCTGCGGCAGCTCGTCGTCCGGCTCGGCCGAGGCGGGGAGCACCGAGACCGTCCCACCCGTCACCGTCCCCGCCAGCATCCCCGCCGGCGTCACCCTGCGGGTCGGCGACCAGCTCGACTTCCTGAAGAAGCTGCTCGAGCTCTCCGGCCAGGACCAGAACCTCGGCTACAAGGTCGACTACGGCAACTTCCTCGGCGGCCCGGCCATGCTCCAGGGCTTCCAGGCCGGCGAGATCGACACCGGGTTCGTCGCCGACGCTCCGCTGGTCTTCGCCCAGGCCGCCGGCCAGGACATCACCGGTGTCGCCGCCTGGGCCCCGGGCAAGGGCACCATCGGGCTCGTCACCGCTCCCGGCGTGCAGGGCATCAACGGCTGGGCCGACCTCAAGGGCAAGACCGTCATCATCCAGGAGGGCACCGTCGCCCAGTCGACGCTGCTCACCGGGCTCAACTCCGCCGGCCTGTCCTACTCCGACGTCAAGATCCAGAACCTCAACCTGACCCAGGTCGCGGCCGCCCTGCCGTCCAGCGGGGCCGACGCCGCCATCCTCACCGAGCCGTTCATCACGAACTACCTCGTCGACAACCCGACGGCGAAGCTCGTCGCCCAGGGCCAGGACATCACCGACCGGGTGCAGTTCCTCATCGCCTCGGGCAGCGCCCTGAAGGACGAGGGCAAGACCGCCGCCCTCGCCGACTACATCCAGCGCATCGTCAAGGGCTGGAAGTGGGTGAACGCCAACCCCGAGAAGTGGGCCCAGGCGATCCTGGTCGACCAGTACAAGCTCCCCCAGGACAAGGCGCTCGAGCTGGTCAGGGGTGGCGGCGGCTACTCGGTGCTCCCGCTGCCCGGCGAGCTCACCGGCCCCCAGCAGACGCTGACCGACCTCTTCTACGAGAACCAGATCATCCCCAAGCAGCTGAGCGCCGAGAGCCAGTTCGACTCCCGGTTCAACGCCATCGTCGAGGCGTGGAACTCATGACCGTCACCCACGATCCCGTCACCCGGGCCTCCGCGGTCGAGGCCCACGCCGTCGCCGGGCTGATCGGCGCCGAGATCACCGGCGTCGACCTGGCGGCGGGCCTCACCGAGGCCGAGGTGGTCGACGTCCGGGCCGCCCTCCTGCGCCACAAGGTGATCTTCTTCCGCAACCAGGAGCTCACGCCCGACCAGCAGGTCGCCTTCGGCCGGCTCTTCGGCGAGGTCACGCCCGCCCACCCGACGCTCCCCTCGATCGAGGGCCACCCGGAGATCCTCGCCATCGGCGGCGACGACCTCTACGGCCTCGGCGAGGACGGGGCCGAGGACGGCGCCTGGGGTGGTGCCATCGAGAACAACTGGCACACCGACGTCACCTTCGTGCACAACCCGCCGCTGGGGTCGATCCTCAAGGCGGTCGAGATCCCCACGTACGGCGGCGACACCGCGTGGACGAACCTGGTCGCCGCCTACGACGGCCTCTCCCAGCCCCTCAAGGAGCTTGTGGACGGCCTCACCGCGGTGCACCGGAACGAGATCCTCGTGGAGCTGGGCAGCCCCCACGGGCTGGCCCTGCGCTCGGCCTTCACGTCGTCGCCGTACTGGACCGAGCACCCGGTCGTGCGGGTGCACCCCGAGACCGGCGAGAAGGCGCTGTTCGTGAACCCCAACTTCACGAGCCACGTCGTCGGGCTCCGCAACAAGGAGAGCCGGGCGCTGCTCGACCTCCTCTACGCCCAGATCGCCGACCCCCGCTACACGGTGCGCTTCCGCTGGGCGCCGGGCAGCATCGCCTTCTGGGACAACCGGGCCACCGCCCACCTCGCCGCCCTCGACGCCGTGCCCGGAGAGGCCCGCGTGCTGCACCGCATCACCATCCGCGGCGACGTGCCCGTCGGTCCCGGCGGCTTCGAGTCGCGGGTGCTCGAGGGAGGTGCGTTCTCGTGACCGCCGTCGCGAACCGGCCCGAGCAGCTGCTCGGCCTCCCGGGCGTCCGCCTCGTCGACCTCAAGACCGCCGACGAGCTCGATCCCGAGCAGCGCCGGCCGAAGCGGCGGGTGCCGCGCTCGATCGAGCGGCTCGCCGGCGTCGTGCTGCTCCTCGCGCTGTGGCAGCTGGCGGCCAGCCTCGGGTGGATCTCGCCGCGGGTCCTCGCCGGCCCCGCCAACGTTGCCTCCACGTTCTGGGACATGGTCACCGACGGCACGCTCGGCGACGCCGTGTGGGTCTCGTTCCAGCGGGTCGCGATCGGCATGCTCATCGGGGTGCCCGTCGGGCTCCTGCTGGCGCTGTTCTCCGGGCTCAGCCGGGTCGGCGAGGACCTCGTCGACTCGACGATGCACACGCTGCGTTTCGTGCCGATCATCGGCCTGATGCCGCTGATCATCGTGTGGTTCGGCATCGGTGAGACGGCGAAGATCTCGCTGATCGTCATCGGCGTGACCTTCCCGATCTACGTGAACACGGCCAACGCCATCAAGACGATCGACCCGCGCAACCTCGAGCTGGCCCGCACCCTCGAGCTCTCCCGGTGGGCCACCATCCGCCGGGTCGTGCTGCCGGCGGCGCTGCCCTCGTTCCTCGTGGGCCTGCGCATGGCCACCGGCATCGCCTGGCTGCTCCTCGTCTTCTCCGAGCAGCTCAACGCCAAGAGCGGCATCGGCTACCTGATGATCAAGGCCCAGACCTTCTTCCTCACCGACGTGATCGTCGTGTGCCTGCTCGTCTACGCCGTGCTCGGGCTGCTGTCCGACATCGGCATCCGTCTCGTGGAAGGGAAGGTCCTGCGATGGCAGCCAGGGAGGTAGGGGTGCTCGACCACGAGCCCGAGGTGCTCGACGCCCTCGACCAGCCGCGGCCGACCGTGGTCGACGACCGCACCGTGGTCCGCGCCACGAGCGTCACCCGCCGCTTCGGCGACAGGGTCGTGCTCGACGACATCGACCTCGAGATTCGCAAGGGCGAGTTCGTGGCCCTGCTCGGCCGCTCCGGCTCCGGCAAGAGCACGCTCCTGCGGGCGCTCGCCGGCCTCGACACCGGCGTCGAGGGGCGCATCACCGTGCCCGCCGCCCGCTCGGTGGTGTTCCAGGACCCGCGGCTCCTGCCGTGGTCGACCGTGCTCGACAACGTCGTGCTCGGGCTCAAGGGCGCCGACGCCCGCGACCAGGGCCGCGAGGTGCTCGACGAGGTCGGCCTCGGCGGCCACGGCGACGCCTGGCCCAAGACGCTCTCCGGTGGTGAGGCCCAGCGGGCGGCGCTGGCCCGGGCCCTCGTCCGCCAGCCCGAGCTGCTCCTGCTCGACGAGCCGTTCGGGGCGCTCGACGCCCTCACCCGCATCCGCATGCACGTGCTGCTCCAGCGGCTCTGCGCCCGCTACACGCCGGCGGTCCTGCTCGTCACCCACGACGTCGACGAGGCCCTGCTCCTCGCCGACCGGGTGCTCGTGCTCACCGACGGCGGCATCTCCCTCGACGTCCCCGTCGAGATCGCCACCCCGCGCCTGCGGGGTGACCAGGCCTTCATCTCCCTCCGCTCCCGCCTGCTCGCCGAGCTCGGCGTCGATGAGGTCGCCGAGGGCGACCACCGAAAGGACGACCAATGACCATCACCGAGATCCGACCGGGCGTCGAGCTCGACGTCACTCCGCTCTCCGGCACCATCGGCTCGGAGATCCGCGGCGTCGACCTCACCCAGCGGCCCGACGACGAGACCCTCGCCGCCATCCGCCAGGTGTGGCTCGACCGCCGCGTCGTGTTCTTCCCCGGCCAGCACCTCACCCCGGCCCAGCACCGCGAGGTGGCCTCCTGGTTCGGCGAGGTCACGCAGGCCCACCCGGTGATCCCGGGCCTGCCCGACAACCCCGAGGTCTTCGAGATCGACTACTCGCAGGCCGCCAAGCTCGCCGCCCAGTACGGCGACGTCTCCAAGCGGCGGGGCCTGGCCTGGCACACCGACGTCACCTTCGTCGAGCGGCCCCCGTCGGGCTCGCTCCTCAACGCCGTGGTCATCCCCCCGGCCGGCGGCGACACGCTCTGGACCGACCAGGTGGCGGCCTTCGCTGCGCTGAGCCCGGCGCTGCAGGCGTTCCTCTCCACGCTCCACGCGGTGCACGACGGCCGGGCGCAGTTCTCCGGTGTGCTCGAGCAGGTCGGCGAGGGCGAGTGGGACGGCGAGGCCTACCGGTCGCTCGAGCCGGTGGTGCACCCCGTGGTGCGCACCCACCCCGAGACCGGGGACAAGGTGCTGTTCGTCAACCCGGGCTTCACCTCCCACATCGCCGAGCTCGACCGGCCCGAGAGCGACGCCCTGCTCGCCTACCTCTACGAGCACTCGTCGCGGCCCGAGTTCGTCGTCCGGTACCACTGGCACGAGGGCGACCTCGGCTTCTGGGACAACCGGGCCACCTGGCACGCCGTCGCCGGCGACTTCGGCGACCAGCCTCGGGTCATCCAGCGGGTGACCCTGCGGGGCGACCGGCCCGTCTGAGCCGGCGCCCACGTTCTCGTTCCGCCGTCGGCCCCCCATTCGGCGGCGGAGCGGAAGGGCCGGCCCGATGTCCCCACATCGGGTCGGCAGACGACCAGGCCGGTGGCGGGCGCTCGGGGGCTCCCGCCACCGGCTCTGGTACCTCGTGGACGTCGCGACGACCGTGCTCCTCCCCTGGCGCGGTGGCCGCGACGTCCGCGCGCCCGACCGCGGCGCTGCGGTGGGAGGTCCTGCCGTCAGCGGGGCGGGCGCACCATCGACACGAGCGTGCGGCCGCCGGCCTCCTCGGTGAGCGACGGGTCGTAGTCGTAGCCCTCGGGGTGGGTGAACGCGGCGAGGGCGGCGGGCTCGTCGGCGCCGGTGGCGAGCACGTGGCGCACCACCGCCCCCTTCAGCAGCTTGTTCCAGTGGTTCACCGTCGTGAACGAGCGCTCGGCGCCCTTCGCCCGGGGGCGCTCGTCGAGGAACCGCACCGACAGCACGTGCGCGGGCGCTCCGGGTGCGGCGGTGCCGGGCGCGGGCGGGGCCCACGCCGCCTCGTGCTCGTTGGGCAGCAGGTCCCACACCACCCGGCCCCCGACGGTCGGCGCCAGGGCCTCGGTGAGCGCACCGCGCCACCAGGTCGAGAGCTTGCCGAGACGGGGGAGCGTGGCGCTCATCTTCAGCTTGTGGTCGGGCAGCGGGTCGCCCGGAAGCGACGCCCCCCAGACGCCGCTGAAGATCACGACCTGCCGGTGCAGGCGTGTGCGGTCGCGGGCCGGCAGCGACCCGGCGTCGAGGGCGTCGTAGAGGACGCCGCTGTAGCGCTCGATGGCGGGGAGGGTGCCCGATTCGAGCACCGCCCGGTTGGCCTCGGTGGCCTTGGCGAGCGCGTCGCCCTTCACCCCGAGCAGCTTCTCGCGGGCCGCGACGCTGCCCTTCATGGCCCGCACCAGGGCCGCCGCCACGGTGGCGCGGCGCTCGTCGAGCTCGGGGAACGCGCTGCGACCGGCACTCCACGGGGGGCCGTCGCCCCCGGGGCGCTTGCCCTCGGAGGGGGGCAGGAGGATGACGGGTGGGGCGGCCATCGGGCCATCCTGCCGCACGGCCCGGGGCCCCTCCGACACCGGGTTGCCGGTCGGTGAACTCTTGGCCACAGGTGCCTGTCGAAGGAGGATCCGGCGCCTCCGCGTGGTAGAAACCTCTGTCGACTTCCTTTCGCCAGGACGTCGCTCGACCGCCGAGGAGGTGATGCGCCATGCCGACCAGCGAGCCCCCAAGTACGTCGGTGACCTCCCGCGCCACCTCCGCCGGTCGCCGCTGACACCGCTCCCGGTGCATCGCCGCGGCCCGGCACCGTCGTCCTGACGGCGCCCCGGACCTCTGTCCGCGCGAGGTGGCACGTCGTCCGTGCCCGAACCTCGAGCCTGTGGAGCCCGACATGTCGCACACCCTCCACGTGCCGCGCGCCATCACCCAGCGGCGCACCCAGCGAACCAAGCGGCTTCTGGCCCTCGATGCCGTCGCCGAGTCCCTGCTCTCCGTCGCCGGGCTCACCGGCGCGCCCGTCGTGCACCGCTCCGGTGCCGAGGTCGGCACCCTCGTCGACCTCGTCGTGCGCTGGGAGGGCGAGCCCTACCCGCCCCTGACCGGGCTCGTGGTCCGTGTCGGACGACGCCTCTCGTGGGTGCCGGCCGACAAGGTCGACGAGCTCGAGCAGCGCCGCATCGTGCTGCGGTCGGCCAAGCTCGACCTGCGCGACTTCAACCGCCGCGACAACGAGGTGAAGCTCGTCGACGACGTGATCGACCACCAGATGGTCGACGTCGACGGGGTGCGGGTGTTCCGCGCCGCCGACCTGTTCCTCGCCCGGGTGGGCGGCGGCTACCGCCTGGTGGGCGCCGACGTGGGCTTCGCCACCCTCGTGCGCCGCCTCGGCCCGGCCCGCTGGCGGGCCAAGCCGCACCCCGACCGCGTCATCGACTGGGCGGCCATCCAGCCCTTCTCCGACCCCGGCGAGCCGGTGCGGCTCAGCCGCGCCAACAGCGAGCTGCGGCGCCTGCGCCCCGGTGAGCTCGCCGACCTGCTCGAGGAGCTGGGCCGCTCGCAGCGCCAGGAGCTGCTCGCCGCCCTCGACGCCGAGACCGCCGCCGACGCGCTCGAGGAGATGGAGAGCGACGAGCTCGCCGTGCTCCTGCGCGACGCCGAGCCCGAGCAGGCCGCCACCCTCGTGGCCGAGATGGAACCCGACGAGGCCGCCGACGCGCTGCGCGACCTCGACGACGACACCCGCGACGAGGTCATGGCCGCCATGCCCGACGACGTCCGCGAGGTGCTGAGCGACCTCCTCGACTACGACGAGGCAACCGCCGGCGGCGTCATGACCACCACCATGATCGTGCTCGAGGGCGACGCCACCGTGGCCGAGGCCCGGCGCCGCCTGCGCGACCGCGACGACAACCTCGACATCGACGGCGTGCTCGTCGTCGACAGCGACTGGTGCCTGGTCGACGACGTCCACATGATCGAGCTCTTCACCGCGGAGCCCGACCAGCGCCTGCGCGACCTCACCAAGCCGCCGTGGCCGGTCACCGTCACCGCCGACGTCCCCCTCGCCGAGGTGGTCGAGGCGTTCGTCGAGAACCGGGGCTCGTCGGTGGTCGTCATCGACTCGGCCGGCCGCCCGATCGGCCGCATCCTGGCCGACGACGTGGTCGACGCCCTGCTGCCCCACGAGCGGGAACGGCGCCGGTTCTCCGGCATCCTCTCCTAGGGGCGCGCCATGGCGGACGAGCCCACCACCCCTGACACCGGCGCGTCGCCGGACAAGGGCACCGGATCGGCATCCGGCGCCTCCGGTCCGGCGCGCCCGGCCGGCAAGCGGCGCCGGCCCCGGTGGCTGGCGTGGGTGATGGTGCTCGGCCCGGGCCTCATCGCCGCCAACGCCGGCAACGACGCCGGCGGCATCGCCACCTACGCGTCGGCCGGCTCCGAGTTCGGCTACTCGACGCTGTTCGTGATGCTGCTGGTCACGGTGGCGCTGGTGGTGGTGCAGGAGATGTCGGCCCGGCTCGGTGCCCACACCGGCGAGGGGCTGATGTCGCTGATCCGCGAGCAGTTCCCGCTCCGGGCCTCGGCGTTCGCCATCGTGTGCCTCCTGATCGCGAACCTCGGCCTCGTCGTCTCGGAGTTCGCGGGCATCGGCGCCGCCTTCGAGATCTTCGGCGTGTCCCGGTACATCGCAGTGCCGATCGCCGCACTGGTGGTGTGGGCGGTCGTGGTGGTCGGGAACTACAGCTGGGCCGAGCGGGTGTTCCTGCTGCTCAGCCTGGCGTTCATCGCCTACCCGATCTCGGCGGTGCTGGCCCGGCCCTCCGGCCACGAGGTGGCCAAGAACCTCTTCTTCCCCCACGGCGTGTGGAGCAAGGAGTACCTGTTCCTCGTCGTGGCCCTCATCGGCACCACGATCACGCCGTACATGCAGCTCTACCAGTCGTCGGCGGTGGCCGATCGCGGCGGCGATCCCGAGGACTACCGCAAGGTCAAGGTCGACACGATCACCGGATCGATCTTCGCCAACATCGTGTCGATGGCGATCATCATCGCCACCGCCGCGGCCATCGGCGGCAGCGGGCCGCTCAACTCGGCGGCCGAGGCGGCCCAGGCGCTCGAGCCGGTGGCCGGCTCCGGCGCCGAGACGCTCTTCGGCATCGGGCTGCTCGGCGCGTCGGCCCTGGCCGCCGCGGTGGTGCCCCTCGCCACCTCCTACGCGGTGGCCGAGGCGGTGGGCGTCGAGCGGTCGGTGTCGCGCACGTTCCGCGAGGCGCCGCTGTTCATGGGGCTGTTCACCGCGCTGGTGGTGGTGGGCGCGGGCGTGGCACTGCTGCCCGGCAACCTCATCCAGCTCCTCATCAACATGCAGGTGCTGAACGGCTTCATCGCGCCGATCGTGCTGGTGTTCATCCTGATCCTGGCCAACCGCCGCAACGTGCTCGGGCCCGCGGTGAACGGGCCCCGCTTCCGGATCGTGGCCACGATCTGCGTGGTCGCCGTGGCCGTGCTGGCCGCGGTGGTGTTCGTCCAGACGGTGCTGGGCTGGGCCGGGATCGGCTGACCCCGCCCGGCGGGTGGGTCAGAAGCCCATGCCGCTCTTGGCGCCGGAGCCCCGGGCCACGCCCTCCGACGGCTGGACCATCACCCAGCCCTGCCCGGAGAACCCCATCTGGAAGGTCTCACCCGAGCCCTTGCCGATGAGGGTCTTCATGCTGACGTCGCTCTTCACGCTCATGGTGACGCCGTGGGTCCACATCACGACCGCCTGCGGGTCGGCGAAGGTGGGTGCCTCGGCCACGTCGAGCACGACGGGCGGGCCGTCGGTGGTGATGGCCACGTAGCCGGTGCCGCTGAGGGTGACGTTGTAGAGCCCGCCGGCCATCGCGCCCGCCCCGCCGATCCGCTGGATGTCCGACTCGAGCGACCCGCTGTAGGCGAGCACGTTGGCGCCGTTCACCCAGATCTTGTCCTGCTCGAGGTACATCACCTGGATCTCCGAGGCGGCGTCGGCCAGGAACACCTCGCCGGTGCCGACCACGTCCATGGTGGGCACGCCCTCACCGGTGAGCTTCTGCTTCATGAAGCCGCTCACCCCGCCCGAGCCGGCGTGCTCGAACCGGGCGTCGCCCTGGTAGGCCACCATCGACCCGATGCGGGCCTTCACCGGCCCGTACTGCAGGAACACCTTGAGCATCTTCTTGCTCTGGAGGGTGAACGGGTCGGCGCCCGAGGTCTCCTTGTACTCCGTGAAGTCGGCGTGGATGGGCATGCGTGTCTCCCGTCGGCTCGCGCTGCAGCGCCTCTCTGCCGCGAACCCTACGAGAACCGCGCCCAGCCGGTAGGGCCTCCCGCCCCCACCTGTTGCCATGTGTCCGCCGGGTTGGGACATCTGGCAACAGGTCGGTGGTGGTGGCGCGACCCGTTGCCCCATGTCCGCCGGATCGGGACATCTGGCAACCGGTCGGGGGTGGGGTGGCAGGCTCGGGGGATGGATCACCTGCGGATCTGGGCCGACGAGTCGGGGGAGAGCCACCTCGAGCGCGTGAGCACGCCGCGCCACGTGTCGCCGGCCGAGCCCGGCGTGGCCGAGCTTTGGGTGTCCGAGCCGCACGGCGCCGACCGGCTGCAGTTCGTGACCGTGATCGCCGACGACCAGCGGCCCGACTGGCACTGCGGCCCGCGGCGTCAGTGGGTCGTGTTCCTCGACGGCTGGGTGCGCATCACCACGAGCGACGGCGACGTCGAGCAGCTACCGGCGGGCTCGGTGGTGCTGGTGGAGGACCTGGACGGCCGGGGTCACGTCACCGAGCACGAGCCGGGCGAGCGGCGCGTGCTGGTGATCCCGATCGACCCGCCGGCGCCGTCGTAGCGGGGGCGCCCACCCTCGTCGCCTTCGTGCCCTTGGTGGCCCGGCCGGCGTTCGGCGCCGCGGCGCCGGGCACGCTGATGCCGCGGATGATCACCTCGACGAGGTCGGTGTAGGTGCGGGCCATGTCGTCGACCATGCACACGTCGGCCAGCTCGAGGGCCACCGCGCCGTGCACCGCGGCCCACACCTGCTGGGCGACCTCGCGTGGGTCGCCCTCGAGGAAGGCGCCCTCGCGCATGCCCAGTGCGACGCCCTGCACGAGCACCTCGAACGCCTCCTCGGCCACGGCGTGCGACTGCTCGCTGGGCTGGAAGCCCGGCACCGCGCACAGGAACATGACCTCGTAGGTGCGGGGGTGGTCGAGGGCGAGGCGGCGGTACTCGAGCAGCCCGGCTCGCAGCGCCTCGACCGGGTCGGGGGCGGTCACCACGGCGTAGAGCTCGCCGGTGAGCACCTCGAACCCGACGCGGAAGAGCGCGTCGACCACGCCGTTCTTGCCGCCCTCGAAGTGGTTGTACACGCCCATCGGCGCCACGCCGGCCTCGGCCGCGACGCGCCGGACCGAGAGCGCTTCGGGCCCCTCGGCCTCGAGGAGGCGGAAGGCGGCCCCGACGATGGCCTTCTCGATCTCGTTCGACGGCGTTCGCTGCCGGGGGTGGCTCATCACGGCGGAATTTAGACCTTGGGGCGGGCGCGGCACGGGTGGCGCCGGGCGTCGGGTGCTGCAGGGGGAGGTCCGCCGGGACTGTGGCGGATTTCCCTCTGGACATCTCTAGAACAGCGTGCCATAACTGTAGCACGCTGTTCTAGAGAGAGGGACGGCGCCCCAGTTCCGGACACCGGAGGACCCCCCGATGGACACAGCAACCATCCACCGCAGGCGCTGGCTGATCCTGGCGGTGCTCTCCGTCAGCGTCTTCCTCGTCGTGGTCGACAACACGATCGTCAACGTCGCCCTGCCCACGCTCAACCGCGAGCTCGGGGCGAGCGTCTCCCAGCTGCAGTGGATCGTCGACGCCTACAGCCTCGTCTTCGCCGGCCTGCTGCTGGCCGCCGGCGGGCTCGGCGACCGGTGGGGCCGCAAGGGCGCCATGCAGGTCGGCCTGGTGATCTTCGGCGCCACCTCCGCCCTCGGCGCCTTCGCCACCAGCTCGGGCCAGCTGATCCTCGCCCGGGGCGCCATGGGCGTCGGCGCGGCGCTCGTCTTCCCCGCCACCCTGGCCATCCTCACCAACGTCTTCACCGAGCCGAGCGAGCGGGCCAAGGCCATCGGCGCCTGGTCCGCGGTGTCGGGCCTGGCCGTCGCCTTCGGGCCGGTCACCGGCGGCTTCCTGCTGGAGCACTTCTGGTGGGGCTCGGTGTTCCTGGTCAACGTGCCGATCGCCATCGGTGCCCTGATCGCCGGCGCCTACCTCCTGCCGAGCTCCCGTGACCCCGAGGCGCACCGCTTCGACGTGCCCGGCATGCTGCTCTCGATCGCCGCCATCGGCCTGCTGGTGTTCACCGTGATCGAGGGGCCTCGTTGGGGCTGGACCTCGACCTCCACCCTCCTCGGCTTCGCCGGTGCCGCCGTCCTGCTGGCCACCTTCGTCGTCTGGGAGCTGCGCTCGGACCATCCGCTGATCGACGTGCGGGTCTTCCGCATCGCCCGGTTCAGCGCGGCGGCCGGGGCGATCTCGGTGGCGTTCTTCGCCCTCTTCGGCTTCATCTTCCTGGTGACCCAGTACTTCCAGTTCGTGAAGGGCTACTCGACGCTGTCGGCCGGCCTGCACACGCTGCCGTTCGCGGTCTTCGCCGGGATCACCGCGCCGCTCGGCGCCCGCTTCGCCCTGCGCTGGGGCCCGCGGCGGGTCGTGAGCACGGGCCTGTTCGTGATGGCCGCGGGCCTGCTGCTGGCCAGCACGATGGATGCGAGCAGCGCCTACTGGGGCCCAATCATCGTGTCGATGGCGCTCCTGGCGATCGGCCTCTCGCTGGTCACCGCCCCCGCCACCGAGGCGGTCATGGCCTCGCTGCCGAAGGAGAAGGCCGGCGCCGGTGCGGCGGTCAACGACACCACCCGTGAGCTCGGTGGCACCCTCGGCGTCGCCGTAGTGGGCAGCGTGTTCGCCTCGGTCTACGGCCCGAAGATCGGGGAGTTCCTGGCCCAGTACCCCGTGCCTGCCGAGGCCGTCAGCGCGGCGAAGGAGTCCGTGGCCGCCGCCCTCTCGGTCGCCCAGCAGGCGCCCGCCGCGCTGCAGGCCTCGTTCACCGACGCCGCGGCCTCGGCGTTCGTCCGGGGCATGTCGCTCGGCAGCCTGGTGGCCGCCGCGGTGGCGTTCCTCGGGGGTGTGGCCGCCGCGGTGTTCCTGCCCGGCCGCCTCGACGAGGAGGACGTCGTGGAGCTCACCGCCATGGGCGACCTCCCCGGCTTCGGCGACCTGGTGGGAGAGCGGGGCTGACCCGGCGCCGCCTCTCCACCGAGCCGACCACCGGCGCGTCGACCGGCCCGTCCGTGCACCCGCACGGGCGGGCCGTCGAACTTTTCCCTTGCGCCACCGTCGGAGCCGAGGGCGGCGCGACGACAGTAGGGGTGTGAGCGGGACCGCACCCGAGCCACGGCCGCAGGGCCAGGGGCTCCTCGACATCTACGACCGGGCCCTGCCGGTGGTGTACGGCTACCTCGTGTCGAGGGTCGGCGACCGCACCACCGCCGAGGAGCTCACCTCGGAGGTCTTCCTCGCCGCCGTCGACGCCGTGCAGCGCCCGGCCGCCCCCGCGGTCGACACCGCCTGGTTGGTCGGCGTCGCCCGCCACAAGCTCGTCGACCACTGGCGCCGCCGCGAGCGCGACCAGCGCCGCCTCGCCGCGGTGGCCGCCCAACCGATGACCGACGACGACCCGTGGGACGTGCGCCTCGACGTGCTGCACGCCCGCGACGTGCTCGAGCAGCTCGGGCCGGCCAACCGCCTGGCCCTGACGCTGCGCTACCTCGACGGCCTCTCCATCCCGGAGATGGCCCGCGAGCTCGGCCGCAGCCGCCACGCCACCGAGGCGCTGGTGGTGCGGGCCCGGGCCGCGTTCCGCCGTGCCTACGAAGGGGAGGAGGCCTGATGAGCGATCGCGACCCGCTCGACGCCCTGCACCAGCCGCTCGCGCCGCTGGCCCCCGATCCCGCCTTCGCGGCCCGACTCCGCCACCGCATCGAGACCGCCCTCTCCGGGGGCGACGACCAGGGAGGACCCATGACGACCATCGAGACCGACGACGCGGCCACGGCCGTGCGCCGCCCCAGCCTCAGCCCCTACCTCGCCGTGGCCGACGCACGCGCCGCGGTGGCCTGGTACGTCGACGTCTTCGCCGGCGTGGCGGGGGAGAGCGTCGAGATGCCCGACGGCCGCCTCGGCCACGCCGAGATCCGGATCGGCGACGCCACGTTGATGCTGGCCGACGAGTTCCCGGAGATGGGCCTCCTCGCCCCGACCAGTCGTGGCGGCACCACCGTCTCGGTCGTGGTCGACGTGGCCGACGTCGACGCCACCACCGAGGCGGCCCGCGCCGCCGGCGCCACCGTCGAGCGCGAGCCGGCCGACATGCCCTACGGCTTCCGGGCGGCGGCGGTGATCGACCCGTTCGGTCACCGCTGGCTGGTCGAGGCGCCCCTCGCCGGCTCCGCCGCCGCTCCCGCCGCAGCTCCCGGCCGGCCCAAGCCCCGCAACGCCCACGAGATCACCGACGAGCACGAGGTCTACACCGAGCCCGGCGACATCGTGTACGTCACGTGGCAGGTGCCCGACGAGGAGCGCACGGCCCGCTTCCTCGGCGAGCTGCTGGGCTGGACCTTCACCGGCGGCTCGGTGGAGCACGGGCTCCAGGTCCAGGGCCCGAACCTGATGGGCGGGCTCTGGGGCAAGGGTGAGGGCGCCCCGATCGACGCCAAGCTCATGTACCACGTGGCCGACATCGGGGCGGCGGTGGCCAAGGTCCGCGAGCTCGGCGGCACCGCCACCGAGCCCGAGCTCATGCCCTACGGCTGGTCGGCCGACTGCGCCGACGACCAGGGCATGGAGTTCTGGCTCTACACGCCGGCCGAGGGCTGAGCGGGGCAGCCTCCCGGGCACGGCGGTCGCCGGTCTGGGAGGCTGCGCCGATGCTGACCACCGACGACCTGCTGGCCCGGGCCGAGATCACCGACGTGATCCAGCGCCTCGCCCGTGGCACCGACCGCCTCGACCGCGAGCTGATGGCGTCCTGTTACCACCCGGACGGCTTCGACGACCACAACAGCTTCCGGGGCTCGGGCGACGACTTCGCCGACTGGGTGTGCGAGGTGCTCCCGCACTTCGCCGCCACGATGCACTTCATCGCCCTGCCCCACATCCGCCTCGATGGCGACGTGGCCCAGGTCGACACCTACTGCGTCGCCCACCACGTGGCCGAGGCCGATGCCGACGGCCAGGCCAGCGACATGGTGCTCGGGCTGCGCTACGTCGACCGGTTCGAGAAGCGCGACGGCACCTGGCTGATCGCCAAGCGGGTGTGCGCGTTCGACTGGAACTACACGATCCCCTTCGACAGCACCGTGGGGTTCCAGTTCGCCGAGGACTTCACCGTCGGCAGCCGCGACCGCGACGACATCACCTACCGGGGCGTCTGACCAGGCGCGACGAGGCCCGGTCCACTGGTGCGGACCGGGCCTGCCGTCGCGTCACGCTCCTCTTGTCAGGTCACGTGGGCGTTCGTGGGGTGGTCACCGTCGGTCGGTGGCCACTCGGCGTCGTGCGGTCCAGGTGCGGCGCATGAGCATCCCGGCGAGGATGAGGACGGCGCCCACGATCAGGGCGAGCCAGCCGTGGCGGCGCTCGACCTGGAGGTTCAGCCGGTCGGCGTCACCGATCAGCAGGATGGCCACGCCGGCGATGGCGAGGACGGCGCCGACGACGAGCTTGGAGCTGCGGTCGGGCGAGGCGGCGGCGGCCAGGGCGATGATGCCGGCCACCACGGTGACGATGGCGACCTTGGGGGTCATGATCATGCCGGCCACGTCGACGGCGCGGCTGTCGAGGCCGTTGTTCCAGTCGATGCGGAACAGGGCGATGACGCCGATCACGGTGGCCACGGCGGCGGCGGCCATGGCGAGCACCCGCACCGCGGTGTTCCACCCGTCGTGGGTCGAGTACGAGGTGCGCTCGTCGACCGCGGCCGGTGCCGCGGCACCCGCCCCGACCACCCCGGCGCCCTCGGCGCGGGTGCGGTCGTCGCGGCGATCGCCCCGGCGGACCTCGTCGCGGTCGTCGATCCCGTCGTGGTCCCTGTCGCGGATGTCGATGTCGTGATCCGTGCGTCGGTGCAGCAGTGGCATTGAAGGCTCCTCGATCGTGGCGTCTCCCGCCGCCGCCCGTCTCCTACCCCGCCGCGCCCCGGAGCGATCCTGACGCCCGATGAGATATGTGTCGGTGGTCACAGCGCGCTAAGTTCGCTCTACCGGCATACGGCGCAGTGCGCCTGGCCCGGGCCGTCGGGGGGCGGCCCGGGCGCCGCACCACCACCGGCCGCACCCTGCGGCCTCGACAAGGGGGAAGTTCCACAGTGCCCATTGGGGAGCAGAACGAACCGGTGCGCACGCACCGGATGGGGCGGGCCCGCCCGAGGCGTGCGGCGATCATCGCCATCGCCGCGGTGTCGGTCCTCGCCATGGTGGCCACCGCCTGTGGCAGCGGCCGCAGCAGCAGCTCTGACGGCGGCGGCAGCGGTGGCGGCTCCGGCACCACCGTGGCCTCCGGCAGCGACGGCTTCGGCACGATGGCCTCGCCGTGCGGCAAGGCCGTCGGCACCAACGCGGCGGGCACCGATCCCGGTGTCACGGCCGACTCGATCACCATCGCCTACGGCGATGACGCCGGCTACCCGCAGGCCCCCGGCCTGAACAAGGAGATGTCGGACGCCGTCAAGGCGATGATCTCCTGGTGCAACGACCAGGGCGGCATCAACGGTCGCACCATCAAGGGCAACTACTACGACGCGGCCATCCTCAACGTGAACAACGCGATGACCGAGGCCTGCCAGGGGAACAACTTCTTCCTCGTCGGCCAGGGCTGGTCGCTCGACGCGTCGCAGGAGGCCACGCGCCTCGGCTGCTCGCTGCCCGCCGTGCCCACCTACACGGTGAGCCCGCAGTTCGCCCACGGCAAGCTGATGTACCAGCCGACGCCGAACCC
>CAMFLJ010000009.1 GCA_945957335.1 uncultured Actinomycetes bacterium
CACCCACACTATCCTCTTCGTCGGCAGCGTCAGATGTGTATAAGAGACAGCTTGAGGGCCTCCTTCACGTCGTCGAACTTCTGCGGCTTGATCACTGCGGTGACCAACTTGAGCACTGCGTCCTCCTTGTGGGAAGGGAGCCAGCGGACGGGCCGCTGGAGCTCCCGGCTAGGCGCCGGGGTCGAGGACGTAGCCCCGACCCCGCACCGTCGTGATGTGCAGGCCCACCTGCTCGAGTCGCTTGCGGGCCTTCTTGATGCGGACGTTCAGTGCGCTGGCCGCCACGCTCTTGCCGGGCCAGCCGGCGGCGGTGAGCTCGTCACGCCGGACGAGCTGGCCCATGTGGGCCACCAGCGGCTCCATGAGCCGCCACTCCACGTCCGGGAGGGCCACCCAGGCCCTCCCGTGGTGGAGCAGACCGGCGTCGTCGATCCACACCTCGTCGTGTGCGTCGACCGTCTGCGTCTGCATCGTCCTCCGTCCTCTACTCGTCCAGCGCCTTGGCGCCGGAGATCGAGGCGGTGGGCGGGCCACCGCCCATGAAGGCGAACTCCGGGTGGTACACCGAACCGCCGTGCTCGACGATGTCGATGCCCTCGAGCTCGTGCTCCGCCGAGATGCGCAGCTGACCGGTGGCCTTGATGAGGTACATCAGGGCGAGGCCCACCACGAGGACCACGACGGTGACGAAGATGCTCCCGATGGCCTGTGACTTCAGCTGGTCCCAGCCGCCGCCGTAGAACAGGCCGGACACGGTGCCCGTGCTCAGGTCGGCTCCCGTGGCACCAGGGATGCCGAACTTGCCGGTGGCGAAGAGGCCGATGGCCAGGGTGCCCCAGATGCCGCAGATGCCGTGAACGGCGACCGCACCGATCGGGTCGTCGACCCGGATGTACTCGATGAAGTCGATGCCCAGGACGCACACCACAGCGGCGATGGCGCCGATGATGACGGCTCCCAACGGGCTCACCCAGTAGCAGGGGGCGGTGATGGCCACCAGGCCGGCCAGGAAGCCGTTGATGGTGATGCCCGGGTCCCACTTCTTGGTGCGGAAGTACATGAACGCAAGGGCCACGAGGCACCCTGCGCAGGCGGCGAGGGTGGTGTTGGCGGCCACCCGGCCGATGCCCTCGAGGTCCATGGCGCTGAGCGTGGAGCCGGGGTTGAAGCCGTACCAGCCGAACCACAGGATGACGCCACCGACGGCGGCGATGGTCATGTCGTGACCGACCATGAACGAGCCGCCGTCACGCTTGAACTTGCGGCCAAGACGAGGCCCGAGGGCGATGGCACCGGTGAGGGCGAGGACGCCACCGACGGTGTGCACGACGGTCGAGCCGGCGAAGTCACGGAACGGGGTGTCCATGGTGGCGAGCCAGCCGCCGGGGCCCCAGATCCAGTGGCCGACGATCGGGTAGATGAAGGCGCTGACGCCGATCGAGTAGAGCAGGTCGCCCTTGAACGCCGTGCGACCGACCATGGCGCCCGACACGATGGTCGAGGCGGTGTCGGCGAAGGCGAACTGGAACAGCCAGAAGGCCAGGAAGGCCACGCCCGTCGTCCCGTAGGTCGCCGGGGCGTCGCTCAGGAAGAAGTACTGGTGGCCGATCCAGCCGTTGCCCTCACCGAACATGAAGGCGAAGCCGATCGCCCAGAAGAAGATGCCGCACATCGCCGTGTCGACGATGCACTCCATCAGTACGTTGCCCGTCTCACGGGTCCGGGCGAAGCCGGCCTCGAGCATCATGAAGCCGGCCTGCATGAAGAACACCAGGAACGCGGTCACCAGCACCCACACGGTGTTGAGCGGGTTGACCACGTTGGTGAGCGTCTCGACCGGGGTCTGGGCCACTTCCGTGGTCTGGGCACCGGCGTGGGCGCCGAAGTACCACGCCAAGCCGAGCATCCCGACCAGCACCAGGCTGGTGCCGGCCATCTTGCCTCCGAGGTAGGTGAAGAAGAAGCGGCGGGAGTCCCGCTGCTTCATCCCCTCCACGAACCGTCTGATCATCGCTCCTCCGATTGCGCTCGTGACGCCGAACTGACGTCCCGGGAGCAACGTAGGAGGGGTGCATTGCGTCGCCATGTGGTGGCTGTGACGGCCGATGTTCTATCTCCTGACGCCCATCTGACAATGCCGGTGGGCAGCCAGGATTGACGTGAAGGGCCTCAGGACACGACGTCGCCAGGCGCGAGCAACCGGTAGCCCACGCCCGGAGCGGTCACGAGCTGCGGTGCACCGGCGCCCCCGCCGAGCTTGCGCCGCAGGTGGCTCACGTGCGTGCGCAGCGTGTCGAGCGGCTGGTCGGGCCCCCACACCTGGTCGAGGATCGCACGATGGGTGAGCACCTTGCCAACGTTGCGCACGAGCAGCATCAGGAGCGCGTACTCCTTGGGGGTGAGCTCCACCGGGCGGCCGGCGAGCGCCACCTCGTGCGCCGCGGTGTCGACCGCCAGGTCGCCGACGCTCAGCACCTCGTCATGAGCCACCGCCGCCAGCGCCCGTCGGTGGCGCACCGCCACGCGAACCCGCGCCAGCAGCTCAGGCATGGAGAACGGCTTGGTGAGGTAGTCGTCCGCCCCCTCGTCGAGGGCGCGGACCTTGCGGTCCTCGGCACCATCGGCGCTGAGCACGATGATCGGGCTGGTGGTGCGCTGACGGAGGTGGCGGCACACGTCGATGCCGTCGATGTCGGGCAGGCCGAGATCGAGGATGACCACGTCGGGCTCGCGCCGCTCGATCTCCCGGAGTCCCTCGCCACCGGTGGCGGCGATCCGCAGGTCGTAGCCGCGCGACTCGAAGCCAACCGCCAGAACGGAGGCCAGCGACGCGTCGTCGTCGATGAGCACCACGTCGGCCTCAGCCATCGATGGGCACCTCCACGGTGATCCGAGCCCCCCCGTCGGGCGCATCGTCGGCGGCGATCGTGCCACCGTGGGCGTCGACGACCGCCTTGCAGATGGCCAGGCCGATGCCGCTCGACCCGCTGCCGGTGGCGCTGGCGAACGGCTCGAAGAGCCGCCCGCGCACCGACGGGTCGAAGCCCGGGCCCTGGTCGGTCACGCGCAACCGCACGCTCTCACCCACCCGCTCGACGTCGACCACCACGACCGAGCCGGGAGGTGCGTGCCGGGCCGCGTTCTCGAGCAGGTTGGCAACCACCTGGTCGATCTGGCTGTAGTCCACCTTCACGAGCGGCAGGCCCTCGGCGGCACGGACCTCGACGGTGAGCTTGCTGGTGGCCCGTTCGAGACGCGCCGCACAGGCTGCGACGAGCTCGGCGAGATCGACCGGCTGGCGCTCAGGCAGGAGAGCACCGGCCTCGATGCGGCTCAGGGAGAGGAGGTTCCCGACGATGCGGTCGAGGCGCTCGCTCTCGTCGATCACCAGGTCGAGGAGGTGTGTGCGGGCGGCGGGATCGTGGTCGAAGCCCTGCAGGTCCGTGGCAGCGGCGCGGATCGTGGCGAGCGGCGTGCGGAGGTCGTGGGAGACCGACCGGAGGAGCGCGGCTCGGTCGTGGTCGACGCGGAGCAACGCTTCCACCGTGCCCTGCTCCGCACTGAGGCGGCGCCGGTCGGAGAGCACGATCGTCGAGAGCAGCACGCCAGCGATGGCCGCCACCGCCACGAACAGCACCAGGGCGGCGACGTCCTCGGCTGGCTCGACCCGGGGCGAACCGATGGGCGGAAGCAGAACCGCGAACCCGATGGCCGCCACCAGAGCCACCCCGAGCGCGACGAGCCGACCACCGAGCAGGCCCGCCAGCAGCACCACCAACAGCAGCAACATCGCAGGGATCGCCCGGTTCACGCCGTCGCCGGCGACGAGCACCACCACATCGACCATCGCCACGACCGCCACGCCTCCGCCGAGGGCCAACCGCGGGTGCACTGCGGTGGCGCGCGACTGGCGGGGCATCCCCCGATCATCGCAGGCGACGGCCCCCGCCCCCGGCAGCGATGGGCCGGGCGCCTCATCGTCCTCAAGGGTCGGGCGCGGCGGGCCGTTCATCAGGGGTGCCTCACATCCGCTCCCGCCCGCACCCCCACGGTTAGGTTCCGCCCGTGAGCCGACGACACGCCCCGACGGACGACCCTGCGCGCCCGAGGCCGACCCCGCCCACCGACGCCCAGCTCGGGCTGCTCGGCCGCATCGGCCGTGGCGTGTCGCGCCACCACCGGTGGGTGGCGATCGTGTGGCTGCTGCTGGTGGTCGTCGCCGGCTGGCTCAACGCGGCTGACAAGAAGGACATCTCCGACGACTTCCGCATCCCGAGCACGGGATCGCAGTCGGCCTACGACCTGCTGCAGGACCGCTTCACCAGCCAGAACGCCGCCACCGCGACCGTCGTGTTCAGCGCCCCCGAGGGCCAGCAGCTGACCGACCCCGACAACGCGGCGACCGTCGCCGCCGTCACCGCCGCGCTCTCGAAGGTCGACGGCGTGCAGTCCGTCGCCGACCCGCTCACCACCAACCCGACCACCGCCCTCTCGCAGTACGCCGGTGGCCTGGCGCCACCCGAGGCCGCCGCCGTCAACGCGCTGGCGAAGAACCTCCCGCCCACGCTCTCGGCCGACGGCCGCACCGCCTACGCCAACATCACCTTCGACAAGAGCCTCCCCGACCTGCTCGAGGCGTACCCGCCCAACGAGGAGAAGGCGGCGTCCGCCTACGCCAACCCGTACAGCGCGCTCACCAACGCCATCAGCGGGGTGCAGACGGGCGACCTCCAGGTGAGCGTCGGCGGCACCGTGGCCAACACCTACAACACCCCGGTGTCGTGGTGGGCCAACCACGCCGACGAGGTCGGCCTCGGCATCGGCGCCGTGCTCCTGCTCGTCGCTGTTCGGCATGGCCATCCCGATCGCCACCGCGCTGTTCGGCGCGGTCACCGCGAGCGGCTTCGTCTACCTCCTGGCCACCGTCACAACCGTGTCGTCGGCCGCTCCCCCGGTGACGCTGATGATCAGCATCGGCGTGGGCCTCGACTACTCGCTGCTCATCGTCACCCGCTACCGCCAGTTCCTGGCGGACGGCCACGACCACCACGACGCGGCCGGCCTGGCCGCCGCGTCGGCCGGCAAGGCCGCCCTCTTCGCAGGGCTCACGGTGTGCATCGCCCTGCTCGGCCTGTGGCTGGTGCCGATCCCGCTCGTGCAGACCCTCGGCCTGGCGGCCGCCATCGGTGTGGCCGTGATGATCCTGGCCGCCATGACGCTGCTGCCCACCCTGCTCGGGTTCGCCGGCAACAAGATCGACCGGTTCCGCCTGCCCAGCAAGCACCGCGACGAGCCGGTCGACCCCGAGAAGAGCTTCTGGGGCCGCTTCGCCCACACCATGGCCCGCCGCCCGTGGTTCACGATGATCGGCGGCATCGTGGTGCTGCTGGCGCTGGCCGTGCCGTTCCTGCGCATCGAGTTCGGCATGCCCGACGACTCGTCGCTGCCCGCCGGCCTGTCACAGCGCACCGCGTTCGAGCAGATGCAGGAGGGCTTCGGCAACGGCGTGAACGGCCCGCTGCTCGTGGTCGTCGGCATCCCCCAGGACCAGCAGGGCACCTACACCGACGTGCTGCCGAAGCTGGCCGCGGTCAACGAGGCGGTCGGGGCCCTCCAGCCCGCCGGCACGGTGACCAACATCCAGTACTCGGTCGGCCCGATCCCCAACAGCGCGTCGACCACCACCGCGGTGATCTACGAGGTCATCCCCCAGACCTCGCCCGACGACCCCGCCACCCGCGCGCTCGTCGACCAGCTCCGCGCCGACCTCGACCAGGCCACCGCAGGCACCGGCCTCGAGGCGTACGTCGGCGGCCAGACCGCCACGCTCATCGACCTCACCGACCTGGTGAAGACCTACCTCCCCATCGTGATCGGTGCGGTGGTGCTGGGGGCGTTCGTCCTGCTGGTGCTGGTATTCCGCTCGATCCTCGTGCCGCTCAAGGCCGCGCTGATGAACCTCATCTCCATCGGTGCCGCCTACGGCGTCGTGGTCGCCGTGTTCCAGTGGGGCTGGGGCAAGGGGGCCGTGGGCCTGTCGTCCACGATCCCGATCGTGTCGTTCGTGCCCCTCGTGATGTTCGTGATCCTCTTCGGCCTGTCGATGGACTACGAGGTGTTCCTCCTGTCGCGCATCCGGGAGGAGTGGGACCGCACCGGCGACCCCCGCACCTCGGTGGTGCTCGGCGTGGCCAACACCGCCCGGGTCATCACCACCGCGGCCCTGATCATGATCGCCGTGTTCGCCTCGTTCGTGACCAACCAGAACCCCACCGTGAAGCTCATCGGCTTCGGCATGGCGGTGGCGGTGCTGATCGACTCGACCATCGTCCGCATGATCCTGGTGCCGGCGGTGATGGAGCTGCTGGGCAAGGCGGCCTGGTGGTTCCCGAAGTGGCTGGAGTGGCTGCCGCACCTGAACGTCGAGGGCCCGCCCGACCTCGGTGCGGTCGAGGCCGGCGACCCGCCCGAGCCGCCCGCCCCCGACGCCGAGCCCGTCGGCGCCGGCGTCTGAGCGCCACGCCGCCCCACCCCGGACGCAGCTCCACCCGAACGCAGCTCCACCCGAACGCGAAGGAGCCGGCCCCGTGGGGCCGGCTCCTCTCGTTCGCGAGGCGGTGCGAGCGTCGGTCCTAGTAGATGATGACGCCGCGGATGTTCTTGCCGTCGCGCATGTCCTGGTACCCCTGGTTGATCTCCTCGATCGGGTAGGTGCGCGTGATCATGCCGTCGAGGTCGAGCTGGCCCTTGCGGTAGAGCTCGGCCAGGCGGGGGATGTCGGCACGGGGGTTGGCCGAGCCGAACAGCGAGCCCTGCACGGTCTTCTCCGACAGCGTGAGGTCGGTCATCGACATGGAGACGTTGAGCTCGTCCCACGGGTGGATGTTGGTGACGACGACCTTGCCGAGCTTGGAGGTGATGCCCAGCACCGCCGCCATCTCCTCGCCGCGGCCGACGCCCTTGGTGAGGATGACCTTGTTGCACATGCGGCCCCAGGTCTCCTGCTGGATCAGCTCGAAGGCCTCCTCGACCGTGTTGGCCGTGTGGGTGGCGCCGAACGACTGGGCGGTCTCGCGCTTGAACTCGACGGGGTCGATGGCGAAGATCCGCTCGGCGCCGGCCAGGCGGGCGCCCTGCACGGCGGCCGAGCCGAGGCCGCCGACGCCCACGACCGCCACGTTGTCGCCGGGGCGCACGTCGGCGGCGTAGACCGCCGAGCCCCAGCCGGTGGTGGCGCCGCAGCCGAGCAGCACGAGCTTGTCGAGGGGCAGGTCGGGCAGCACCTTCACGGCCGACCACTCGTGCACGACGCTGTGGGCGCCGAAGGTGCCGAGGCCGGCCATCACCGAGGCGTCCTGGCCCCGGGCGTGGATCCGGGAGGTGCCGTCGAGCATCAGCCCGCCCATGATGGCGGCGCCGTTGTCGCACAGGTTCGAGTGGCCGTCGGCGCAGAACGGGCAGACGCCGCACGCCGCCACGAACGAGTAGACGACGTGGTCGCCCGGCTCGAAGCCCTGCACGTCGGGGCCGACCGCCTCGACGATGCCGGCGCCCTCGTGGCCACCGATGTACGGGGTGTTCACCAGCGGGAAGTCACCGGTGATGAAGTGCTCGTCGGAGTGGCACAGGCCGGCGGCGACGTTGCGCACGAGGAGCTCACGCCCCTTCGGCTCGTCGATCTCGACCTCCTCGACGGTCCACTCGGTGTCGTCGTTGCTCCACAGCATCGCGGCCTTGCTCTTCACAGCCATCCCCTTGGTTCGTTCGCCGGCCCCTGCGGACACGACGGAATCGAGTCGGAACCCTACGCGGCCGGGTCGACCGGCGGCACACGCCCCCGGTCGGTGGCCGGGATCGGCGTGCCCCGACCGTCACGTTCTGTCGGTCGCGGGCTCATGGTGATCCGGGCCTCGTGCACCGCGGGCGCGGCGTAGGTGAGGCACGAGCCGTCGGCCGGCCGGGCGTCGTCGGGCCGCTCCCATGCGTCGTGGATCACCGCCCGGCTGAGCCCGATGATCAGGCCGCGGCGCAGCACGAAGGCGGCCTCGCGGTCGTCGACGTCGAGGTGCTCGTCGATCCAGGCGGAGAAGGGCGCCCGGTCGAGGGTGAGCCCGGCAAAGCGGCCCTCGTCGAGCACGGACATGCCCGAGGTCCGCCACGTGGCCCAGTCGTCGCCGTCGCGCACGAGCGTGGCGCGCATCTCGTCCTGCCCGACGCCGTGGAGCCAGACCTCGTAGGTGCGGTCGCCGCCCCGGAGGGCAGCGGCGGCGGCGAGCACGGCAAGGTCGACGGTGTGCACGCACTGCGTGTCGCGCCCGCCCATCCAGCGGTCGAGGTCGGCGACCTCCGCGAGGGGCACGCCGACCAGCGCGTGCAGGCCGGCCGCGCCCTGCGGGCACGTGGCCCACGGCACCCGCTGGGGCACGACCTCGACGGCCGTGACCACGGCGGTGTCGTGGTGGAGGCGGATGGCGAAGTGGTGGACGTAGTCCTCCATGGCCGCCCCGACCGACCCCTCCGACGGCCGCAGCTCGATGCGGCGCCGGTAGGGGTCGTCGGTGGGGACGAACGAGACGCCCGGGACCTTGGGCGACCCGTCGCTCACGCGGGCTGTCGCTGCACCAGCGCCTTGCAGTTGTCGTACATGATCAGCTGCTGCTCGTCGGTGGTGAACCCGGCCTCGGCGAGGTCCTTGGTGAACGACAGCGGGTCGCGCAGGCCCTCGGTGTGGGGCCAGTCGGAGCCGAGCAGCAGGTGGTCGGCCGGCACGATGGCCCGCAGCTTGTCGAGGTCGTTCTCGTAGAACGGCGACACCCAGACGTGGCGCTGGAACTGCTCGACCGGGTCGGCCTTGAAGGGCATCGGGTTCTGGCTGTAGAGCTTCTTGAGGCGCTTCTGCAGCGGGGCCACCCAGTCGGCACCGGTCTCGACGGTGGCGAAGCGCAGCTTCGGGAACCGGTCGAGCAGGCCGTGGAGGATGATGGCGGCGAGCGTGTCGGCCACGACCTCGGGCGACAGGGCCTGGCGCAGCGGCTCGAACTTGTGGGCCTCCATGTCGGCGCCCTCGCCCCACATGGTGATGATGTTGCGGTAGGCGCTGTCGCCGCCGTGGAAGACGGTGACCACACCGGACTCCTGCACGCGGGCCCAGTAGGGGTCGAAGCGGGGGTCGGCCGGGCTCTTGTAGCCCTCGGCGGTCATCACCGGGCCGGTGCCGATGAGCACGACGCGGGCGTCGCGCTCGAGCACCCACTCGAGCTCGGCGATGGCGTTGTCGAGGTCCGAGAGGGTCAGGTAGGGAACGCCGAAGATGCGGTCCTTGTAGGCGAAGCCCCAGTCGTCGTCGATCCACCGGTTGAAGGCGCGGAACGCGGCCTGGGCGGCGGGCAGGTCGTTGATGAGCGCCTGCTCCATGCCGACACCCAGCGTCGGGAAGAACAGCGCACCCTCGATGCGCAGCTCGTCCATCACGCCGAGGCGGACGTCGCGGTCGCGGTAGGACGGGTCGCACGGCTCGAGCTCGCCGAAGAGGTCCTTCACGCTCGCGTTCTTCGGGTTGTTGCCGCGGAAGTACTCCTCCAGCGAGCCCGGAGCGGAGAGCTTGTCGAACGTGGGGTTCGGGATGAAGCGGTTGATCTTGCCGCCGACGAGCAGCATCTGGCGGCCGTTGACCTCGGCCCACTGCATCGCCCGCTTGGCGTACTCGGGCTCGATGTGGCGGGTGAAGGCGTCGAGCGCCTCGTAGTAGTGGTTGTCGGCGTCGAACGCCCAGTCGACCCTGAGTGCCTCGGTCATGCCTGTCCCCCTCCGGAACCGGACCGCGTCGCGGCCCTCGTGCGGCCGCCGTCCCCGTGGCGGCCTCCCGCCAGCGTAGAGCTGACTGGAACCCAGTTCCAACGCGGTCGGCGATGGCGGCACCGCACGATCTACCCTGCCGCCGACCGGCCGACCGGCCCGGCGACCGTGGGGGTCCGACATGTCCGACGCCGCACCCGCGTGCGACTCACCCGACGAGCTCACACCCGAGTGGCTCACCGCCTCGCTCCACGAGGCGGGGTTCTCCGGCACCGTCACCGCCGCCGAAGTCGAGCGCATCGGCACCGGGCAGATGGGCACGAGCTACCGCGTGACGCTCGGGTGGGACGACCCCGAGGCCGCCTACTCCGCCGGAGCGCCGGCCACCGTGGTGGCCAAGATGGCCGCCGGGCCGCCCGAGGCGCGGGCGATCATCGCCGAGGGCTACCGCAACGAGGTGGGCTTCTACCGCGAGCTGGCCCACACCCTGGCGGTGCGCACACCCCGGTGCTTCTTCGCCGCCAACACCGACGACTTCACCTGCTTCACCCTGCTGCTCGAGGACCTCGCCCCCGCCACCCCCGGCGACCAGGCCGCCGGCCTCACCGCCGAGGAGGCGGAGCACGCGGTGGTGAACCTGGCCGGCCTCCACGGCCCGCGCTGGAACGACGAGTCGCTGCTCGACGTGCCGTGGCTCAGCCGCCACAGCGAGGAGACCGCGAGCTTCTACGCCGACGTCCTGGCCGGCGCCATCCCCACCTTCCTCGAGCGCTTCGGCGGGTGGGTCGGGCCCGACGACCCCGCCACCCTCGACGAGGTGCCCCGCCACCTGGCCGCGTGGCTCACGACCCGGCCCGAGCGCTTCGCCCTGATCCACGGCGACTACCGGCCCGACAACCTCATGTTCCCGGAGCACGGCGCGGGGGTCTCCGCTGTCGATTGGCAGACGCTCGGGCTCGGGCTGCCCGGCCGCGACATCGGCTACCTCCTCGCCACCAGCCTCGAGCCCGAGGTGCGCCGGGCCGAGGAGCGCCGCCTCGTCGGCCGCTACCACCAGGAGCTGCTGGCCCACGGAGTCGACGGCCACTCGCTGGAGGAGTGCTTCGACGACTACCGCTTGGGCGTCGTGCAGGGCCCGCTCATCACCGTGCTCGGGGCGGTCTACGCCAACGACCCCAACGACAAGAGCGACCAGATGTTCACGGCGATGATCACCCGCTCGCTCGCCGCCATCCGCGACCTCGACCCGTGGTCACTGCTGTGAGCGGCTCATCCCACTTCGTCAAGGCCTGCCTCAACGGCGCGCGGCGGGTGGAGGATCACCCGGGCGTGCCCCGCTCCCCCGCCGAGCTCGCCGTCGCCGCACGCGACGCCGTCGCCGCCGGGGCATCGGCCATCCACATGCACCCCCGCGACACCACGGGGGCGGAGAGCCTCGACGGCTCGGCGATCAGCCCCGCGGTCGCGGCGGTGAAGGCCGCGCTCGGCGACGACGTCGGGGTGGGCGTGTCGACCGGCGCCTGGTTCCTGCCCGACCCCGCCGACCGGCTGGCCGCTGTCGCCACCTGGACCGACCTGCCCGACTTCGCGTCGGTGAACATCCACGAGGACGGCGCCGTCGACCTGGCCCGCACGCTGCTCGACATGGGCGTCGGCGTGGAGGCCGGGCTGTGGCACGCCGAGGGGGCCCGGATCCTCGTCGACAGCGGGCTCACCCACCGCTGCACCCGCCTGCTGATCGAGCCCCTCGTGCAGGACCTCTCGAGCGCGCTCGTGCTGGCCCAGGAGATCGAGCACGAGATCGCCGGGGTCGCCCCCGACGTGCCCCGCCTGCTGCACGGCTACGGCGTCACGTCGTGGCCCATCGTCGACATCGCCCTCGACCGTGGCCTGCAGACCCGCGTCGGGCTCGAGGACACCGTCGTCGGCCGCGACGGCTCGCCCGCCGCCGACAACGCCGACCTGGTGCGCCAGGCCCTCACCCAGGGCCCCCACACCCTGCGCTGACCGGAGAGCAGGCCGACCGCTCGGCCTCTCGGGACGAAAACCGGTTCTGGCATGCGTCTTGCACCCCTAGGGGTGCAAGACGCATGCCAGAACGAAGGGGTGGTGGGGCCGGGTGGCCCCGGCGGGTCAGGCCTTGGGGAAGTTGATGCCGGTCGGCGAGACGTTGAAGACCTCGGCGGCCATGCGGGCGCCGAGCTTGGTGGCGTCCCAGGGCTTGTCGCCGCTGGCGATGACCACGCGCTCCGACCAGCCCTTCATCCAGATGATCTGGTCGTAGAGGCAGCGGATGACCTGGCCGTTGACGTACTGGGCCTCGTCGGAGGCCAGCCACGCCACGAGCGGCGAGGAGTTCTTCGGGTCCATGCGGTGGAACTCGCCCTCGGGGATGTCGTCGGGCTCGAAGGCCTCGCCGGCGCCGGGCATGGTGGCGGTGATGCGGGTGAGGCCGGCCGGGCCGACGCAGTTCACGGTGACGCCGGAGGAGGCGAGCTCCTGGGCGAGGGTGAGGGTGAGGCCGGCGATGGCGGCCTTCGCGGTGGCGTAGTTGGTCTGGCCGAAGTTGCCGCCCAGGCCCGCACCCGAGGTGGTGTTGATGATGCGGCCGTTGATCCCGGCGCCGGCCTTGGCCTGCTCGCGGAAGTACTTGGCGGCGAAGTGCGACAGCGACCAGGTGCCCCGCACGTGGACGGCCATGACGACGTCGAAGTTCTCCGGCGTCATGTTCCAGATGGCGGCGTCGCGCACGATGCCGGCGTTGTTCACGACGATGTCGAGGCGGCCGTAGGTGTCGATGGCCTGCTGCACCATCTCGCCGCACTGCTCGTGGTTGGAGACGTCACCGAAGTTCGGGGAGGCCTCGCCGCCCTTGGCCTCGATCAGGGCGACCGTCTCGTCGGCGGCGCGGCCCGAGCCCTCGCCCGTGACGCTGCCACCGAGATCGTTCACGATGATCTTGGCGCCGTGCTTGGCCAGCTCCATGGCGTGACCCCGGCCGATGCCGTGGCCGGAGCCGGTGACGATGGCGACCTTGCCGTCGAGCATGCCCATGTCGTGGTGTCCTCTTTCGGTGAGCGCCGCAGCGGCGGCAGGAGCGGCGCCCGGCGTCGGATGGGCCGGGCGCGGCGAAATCGTATATTTTCCGGGCCGGGCCCCGCGAGGCCCACGACGGCCGGGTCCCGCCTCTGCGACGTCCCGACCGAAGGGCACATCGTCGCGCGACGGGCGGCCCGATCCACATTCCGCTCGAGCCGCCCACGTGGCTCACCGAAGGGGCCCACCGTGAACGACCGCGTCTACACCCACGAGTTCATCCGCATCCGCGGCGTGCACCGCCCCGACTACATGCACCACATGACCGCCAACTGGAGCCCGAACGCCCAGGAGGACCGCAACCAGCTCTGCTTCGGCGTGTGGGGCACGGTCGGCACCACGGGCACCTGGCCCCAGGTCGTGAACATGTGGGAGGAGGCGGGCTTCGACGGCCTGGCCGCCGGCCTGGGGGGCGAGCTCGTCGGCCCCGCCCTGCAGGACCCGAAGCTCCAGAAGTGGTGGAACGAGGCCGCCAACTTCCGAGAGGGGGGCTTCGACCGGGTGCTGATCCCGGCGCCCTGGACCCGCACGATCGGTGAGCTGATCACCGACGGCGCGGGCGGCGGGGCGGTCTACGCCCACGAGACCATCCAGCTCGAGCCGGGCGGGGCCGACGACTACCTCTCGGCCGTGCGCGACGAGGCCATCGACGTGCTGGCCCCGTTCGGATGGGAGCTGGTGGGTGCCCTGAAGTCCTCGATGCACGCCGATTCCGAGTGCATCTGCATCTGGGCGATCGACACCTGGGAGCACTGGGGCGAGTACGAGAAGGCCGTGTACGCCGACCCGAAGGTGCGGGCCTGGCGCGACCGCCAGTGGGGCTCGAAGGGGTTCGAGCGCTTCTTGATGTGCGACGCACCCCTCTCACCGATGAAGATCGGGCGACAGCCGGCCCGGAGCGACCGCCAGGGCTGGACCGACCTGTAGGAGATCCGGTGCAACTGCGCGACACCCCCGAGGAGGCCGCGTTCCGAGCCGAGCTGCGTGAGTGGCTGGCCGAGAACGTGCCCAAGCTCCCGCCCGAGCCCGACCACTCCGACTGGCCGGCCCGCCGGGCCTACGAGTCGGCGTGGCAGGCCCTGCTGTTCGAGGCCGGCTACGCAGGCATCAACTGGCCCGTCGAGGGCGGCGGCAAGGGCGCCACCCCCGGCGAGCACCTCATCTACCTCGAGGAGGCCTCGGCGGCGAAGGCCCCCGAGGTCACCGTCGGCTTCGTGGGCCAGATGCACGCCGGCCCGACGATCATCGCCGAGGGCTCGCCCGAGCAGAAGGCCCACCACCTGCGCGGCATCCTCGACGGCAGCCACGTCTGGTGCCAGGGCTTCTCCGAGCCCGAGGCCGGCTCGGACCTCGCCGGCCTGCGCACCAAGGCGGTGCGCGACGGCGACGACTACGTGGTCACCGGCCAGAAGATCTGGACCTCCAACGCCACCGTCGCCGACTACTGCGAGATGCTGGTGCGCACCGACCCGGAGGCGCCCAAGCACAAGGGCATCACCTGGCTCATCATGCCGATGGACCTGCCCGGCATCGAGGTGCGGCCGCTCGTCACCGCCCACGGCACCGCCGAGTTCGCCGAGCTGTTCCTCGACGAGGTGCGCATCCCCGTCGCCAACCGCATCGGCGACGAGAACGACGGCTGGCGCGTCGCCAACGTCACGCTCAGCTTCGAGCGCGGCACCGGCTTCGTCGGCGAGATGCTCGACACCACCAACCTCATGCGCGACCTCGTCGAGATCGCCAAGGTCACCCCCAAGGGCAACGGCGTTGCCTGGGACGACCCCGGCATCCGCCGCGACCTCGGCGTGCTCGCCGCCGAGCTCGACGCGCTGTGGGCCTACACCAAGCGCAACGTCTCGGCCGGGGCCAAGGGCGCCATGCCCATGGGCTCGGGCTCGGCGTTCAAGCTCAGCTACGCCGGCGTCGTGGCCCGCCTCGGCGACCTCGCCCTGCGCATCCTCGACCGGGCCTCGCTCGCCATGGACGACATCGGCGGCCAGGCCACCGGCGCCCAGGTGCACGGCCGCCTGCACGCCTTCGCGGTGTCGCTCGGCGGCGGCACCTCGCAGATCCAGCAGAACATCATCGCCGAGCGCGTGCTCGGCCTGCCCCGGGAGCGCTGAACCGTGGACCTCACCCTCTCCCCCGAGCAGGAAGCCCTGCAGGAGATGATCGCCGGCTTCGCCGCCGACCGCTTCGAGATCGACACCGTCGTGCGCGCCTTCGGCGAGCCCGGCGGCTTCGACCGCGGCGCCTGGGCCGAGCTCGCCGAGCTCGGCACCTTCGGCATCGCCCTCCCCGAGGACCAGGGCGGCGTGGGCCTCGGCGCCATCGACGCCGTGCTCGTGCACGAGGCCCTGGCCGCCGGCCTGGTGCCCGGCCCGCTCGTGGCCGCCACCCTCGCCGCCGGCCTGGTCGAGGGCGTGATCGACGGCTCGGTCGTGCCCGCCCTCCTCGAGCGCCCCGCCCACGGGCCGGTCGTTGTCGAGCACCTCCGTGACGCCGACGTGCTGCTCGTGCTCGACGACGACGGCATCTCCAAGGTCGACGCCGCCGGCCTCGGTGGCACCGTGCTCCCCCACCCCACCGACCCGATCACCCCGGTCACCGTGCTCGACGCGGTGCCAGAGGGCGAGCGCATCGCCGGCCCCGAGGTCGCCCGGGCCTGGCGCCGGCTCGGCTCGCTGCTCGCCTCGGCCCAGCTCGTGGGCCTCTCGGAGGCCACCACCTCGGTGGCCGTCGAGTACGCCAAGGAGCGCCAGCAGTTCGGCAAGCCGATCGGCACCTTCCAGGGCCTCAAGCACCTGCTGGCCGACTGCTACATGCGCACCGAGGTCGCCCGCTCCGCGGTGTGGAGCGCCGGCGTGAACCTCGACGAGCCCGACGCCGGCGACGTCGACCGGGCCCTCGCCTCGGCCCGCCTCATGGCCGCCCGCGCCGCCACCGAGAACGGCAAGACCGGCATCCAGGTGCACGGCGGCATGGGCTTCACCTGGGAGGTCGTCGCCCACCTCTACCTCAAGCGGGCGTGGGTGCTCGAGACGCAGTTCGGCAACCCCGACGACGACGCCGAGCTGGTCGCCGCCAAGGTCGCCGGCTGAGCCACGCAGCTCCGTTACCCTCCCGCTCCACCGAGCGGGAGGGAACCAGGTGGACGACACGACGCAGGTGATCGAGACCGACCTCGGGCCGGTCGAGGTCGCCGACTCCGGCGGCGCCGGCCCCGCGGTGCTCTTCGTGCACGGCACGCCGGGCGGCGCCGACCAGGGCGCGCTCATGGGGCGCTTCCTCGTCGACGCCGGGTTCCGGGTCGTCGCCCCGTCGCGGCCCGGCTACCTCGGCACACCCCTCTCCGAGGCCACCGCCACCCCCGCGGCCCAGGCCGCACTCCACGTCGCGGTGCTCGACGCGCTCGGCGTCGACACCTTCGCCCTGGCGTGCTGGTCCGGCGGTGGGCCCTCGTCCTACGAGCTGGCGGCCGCCCACCCCGACCGTGTGCGGACGATGGCCGCCATCGCCGCCCTCTCCGGGCCCTACACGTTCGAGCACCCGGGCGAGGAGAAGCCGCTCTTCACCCGGCCCGGCGCATGGCTCATGCGGGAGATGGCCCGCCACGCCCCGAAGTCGGTGGTGAAGGCCATGACGACCGAGGAGGGCGACCTCACCAAGGAGCAGGCCAAGGAGCTGGTTACCGCGACCTGGGAGGACGAGGGCCGTCGCCGGTTCGTCCTCGACTGGGTCGAGACGGTCATCGGGCGGAGGGGCGCCGGCTTCGACAACGACCGGGCCCGGTACGCCGACCTCGACCTGCCCCTCGACCGGGTCACCGCACCGGTGCTGCTCGTGCACGCCGACACCGACTCCGACGTGCCGATCTCGCACAGCCACCAGGCCGCGGGGCGGCTGCCCCGGTCCGAGCTGCGCACCGTCACGGGTGGCACCCACATCAGCGCGTGGGCCGGCCCCGACGAGACCGCCACCCAGGCCGCGATCGTCGAGCACCTCCGGGCCTGACCGCGAGCGGTCGGGCCTCAGGTGGTCAGGCGGCGTCGACGGCGGGGATGCGGGAGATGAGCTCGGTGAGGCGGCCCAGCGCGGCGGCCAGCTCGTCGTGCTCGCGCTCACCGACCCCCAGCGAGTCCTCCCAGTCGTGCAGCGACGTGTTCACCTTCACGGCCAGCGCCACGCCCTCGTCGGTGGCCTCCACGACCACCCGCCGGCGGTCGGCCGGGTCGGGCAGGCGGCGCACCAGGCCCGCCCGCTCGAGCCGATCGAGGGTGAGCGACATGCCGCCGGTGGTGCGGCCCAGCACCTCGCAGATGGCGGTGGGCGCGCTGCGGTGGTCCGGCGAGCGCCGGACCACCCCCAGCACGAGGTAGTCGGCCACGCTGATCCCGGCGGCCCCGACGATGTCGTTCAGCACGCGGTCGACGGCGATGTTCAGCCGCACCACGTGGCCGAGGAGGCCGTCGGTGCCGGGCAGCGTGATCGACGGGAGGGCGGTCACTACTTCGTGACGCCGAACCGCTCGAGCCCGTAGGCCTCGATGGCGTTGCCGCGCAGCACCCGGTAGCAGTCGTCGGCGTCCATGCCCGCCTGGGCGAACAGCTCGCGGGCGATCTTGCGGGAGTGCGGGAACGTGCCGTCGGAGTGCGGGTAGTCGGTCTCCCACAGGATGTGGTCGGTGCCGACGATGTCGCGGTTGATGAGGCCGTAGACGTCGTCGAAGACGCAGCCGTAGACCCGGCCCCGCACCTGCTCGCTGGGTGCCACGGTGACGTGGTCGACCCCGGCGCGGCCGTCGTGCCAGACGGCGTCCATGCGCTCGATCTGGAACGGCATCCAGCCGACCTGGCTCTCGGCGTAGACGACGGTGAGCTCCGGGAAGCGCTGGAGCGTGCCCGAGAAGACCCAGTCGGTGAGCGAGCCCTGCGCGTTCTGGGCGTAGAGCGACATCGACGTGGCCAGCGGGGCGTCGTCGGAGGTGGTGGGCATGCTCGACGACGAGCCGATGTGCATCGACACCGACGTGTTGCTCTCCTGGCAGGCGGCCCACAGCACGTCCCACTCGCCCGAGTACATCGAGGGGAGGCCGAGCTTGAAGGGGTTCTCGCTGAAGGCGATGGCGAAGGCGCCCTTCTCGTTGCAGCGGCGGACCTCCTCGGCAGCGAGGGCCGGGTCCCACAGGGGCACGAGGGTGAGCGGGATGAGGCGGCCCTTGCCGGCGCCGCCGCACCACTCGTCGATCATCCAGTCGTTGTAGATGCGCAGGCAGGTGAGCGCGAGGTCCTTGTCGGTGCGCTCGAGGAAGCCCTGGCCGGCGAAGCGGGGGAAGATGTTGGGGTAGTTGATCGCCACGTCGCAGTGGTTGGCGGTCATGTCGGCCAGGCGCTCGGCCTGGTCGTAGGTGCCGGGGCGGAAGTCCTCGTAGACCGCGGGCACGTTGCGCTGCTGGTCGCGGGGCACGCCGGCCGGGGCGTGCAGGAAGCCGGTGGGCATCACCAGGTCGTCGAAGAGCCAGACGTCGCACCAGTCCCCGTCGTCGGCGTTGCGCTCGAAGCCGTAGTGGCCACCGACGAAGTTGAGCTTGACCTTCTCGCGCACGACCCGCGGGCCCCGCTCGCGGAGCGACTCGGGCAGCTCGTTCTGCCACAGGTCCTTGGGCTCCATGACGTGGTCGTCGACCGAGATCATGTCGGGGAGCTCGTGCTCCTCGGGGGTCACGCTGGTCATCTGGGCTGCACCTCCGTGCCGGGGCGCTGTCCGTCGCCCCCTCTGTCCCGACCATTTAGCTTTGCCCAAAGCTACTTTGTCAATAGGTACTTAGGTCCCGACCTTCGCCCGTGGCTCGATCCGTGCCCTCCCAGGGGCGCGGATCGAGCCACCGGGATGGCCGTCGGCCGTCAGGGAGGAGGGAGGCGGCGGACGGCGGCGACGTGGTGGAGCGCCACCGCGGCGGCGTGGCCGACGTTGAGCGAGTCGACGCCGCCACGGATCGGGATGCGCACCCGTCGGTCGGCGGCGGCCATCGCCGCGTCGCTCAGCCCCGGCCCCTCGGCGCCCAGCAGCACGGCCACCCTGTCGTCGGGCCCCACCGCGACCGCGTCGAGGTCGACGGCGTCGGGCGCAGGCGTGAGGGCCAGCACCGTGAACCCGGCCGCCTGCAGCTCCCCGATCGCCGCCGGCCACCCGCTGCACGCCACCAGCGGCAGGCGCAGGATCTCGCCCATCGAGACCCGAACGCTGCGCCGGTAGAGCGGGTCGGCGCAGCGGGGCGAGAGCACCATGGCGTCGGCGCCGAGGGCGCGGGCCGTGCGGGCGATGGCACCCATGTTCTCGTGGTCGTTGCACTCCTCGAGCACCACCACCGTGCGCACGTCGTCGCCGAGCGCACCGATCGACGTCGGCGGCCGGCGCCCGCCGAGCGCCAGCACGCCGCGGTGCACCGGGAAGCCGACCACCGCGTCGAGCACCTCCCGCTCGACCACGAGAAGCGGCACGTCGTCGAGGCCCTCGACACCGTCGAGCTCGGCGAGCACCGCTTCCTCCCGGTCGGGCAGGACCGCCACCGCGACGACGGGGTACGGCGAACGAGCGAGCCGTCCCACCACGCCCACGCCCTCGGCCACGAACAGCCCGTCGCGCGCCTCGACCGAGCGGCGCAGATCGGGGTCGCGCAGGCCCCGGAACCCGTCGAGGCGCACATCGGAGGCGTCGTCGACGGCTAGGCGCTGCACGGCTGCCCATCGTGGCAGACCGACCACGGAGCAGGAACCCCGTTGACCGGATGGCCCGGCCGCGCTGCAATCACCGCACGCGAAAGGAGGCACGATGGCACTCGCCGAGCTCCTGTACCAGGCCCTGGGGGGCGACCTACCGCTGCGCTTCGAGCTCTACGACGGCTCGACCGCGGGGCCCGACGACGCCAAGGTCCGCATGGTCGTGCACAACGAGCGCGGCCTGGCCCGGTTCGCCTCGCGACCGGGCGAGCTCGGCATCGCTCGCGCCTACATCTCCGGCGACGTCGACATCGACGGCGATCTGTTCGCCGGGCTGGAGCAGGCCGCCCACCTCGACCTGAGCCTCACCAACGTCCACCCGCTGGCGGTGGCCCGGCTGCTCGCGGCCACCGGCCCGGGGGTGCTGCGCTCGCCTTCCCCGCCGCCCGAGGAGGTCCGCCTCCGTGGCGGGCTCCACACCCGCTCGCGCGACCGGGCCGCGATCTCGCACCACTACGACGTCAGCAACGAGTTCTACCGGCTCGTCCTCGGCCCCTCGATGGTCTACTCGTGCGCCCTCTGGGTCGACCGCGAATCGAGCCTCGAGGAGGCGCAGGCCGCCAAGCTCGAGCTGGTCAGCCGCAAGCTCGCGCTCGAGCCGGGCATGCGGCTGCTCGACGTCGGCTGCGGCTGGGGCTCGATGGTGATCCACGCGGCACGCCACCACGGCGTCGAGGCCGTCGGCGTCACCATCTCGGCCGAGCAGGCCGCCCTCGCCCGCCGACGCGTCGAGGAGGCCGGCGTCGCCGACCGGGTCGAGATCCGCCTCCAGGACTACCGGGACATCCCCGACGGCCCCTTCGACGCCATCAGCTCGATCGGCATGTTCGAGCACGTCGGGCGCAACCGCATGGAGCAGTACGTCTGCGATCTCCACCGGCTGCTCGCCCCCGGCGGGCGCCTGCTGAACCACGCCATCAGCCGCCCGGGCTACCCCCAGGGCGACGGCCGGGTGGGCCGGGCCAAGGCGCTGGCCCGCCGCCTCGCCACCGCCGTGGGCTCCGACGTCACCAGCCGCGTCGACAGCCAGCTGATGACCCGGTACGTCTTCCCCGACGGCGAGCTCCACGAGGTCGGCGTGGTCGTGTCGATGCTCCAGGAGAACGGCTTCGAGGTGCGCCACCTCGAGAGCCTCCGCGAGCACTACGACCTCACCCTGCGCCACTGGGTCTCGAACCTCGAGTCGAACTGGGAGGCCGCCGTGGCCGAGGTCGGCGAGGGCCGGGCCCGGGTGTGGCGGATCTACATGGCTGCGTGCGCGGTGGCGTTCGCCATGGGCGGGGTGTCGATCGAGCAGGTGCTGGCCGTGAAGCCCGACCGCGGCCGCAGCGGGTTCCCGTTGCGGCCCGAGTACTGAGTCGACGGCGCCGACCACGGTGTAGAACCGGGCGATGGATCACATCGCCGACGTGGAACGCGAGGGCACGGCCCTCCTCGATGCCGCCCGGGCCGCCGGGCTCGACGCGCCCATCGCCGCCTGCCCCGGGTGGGACGTCAGCCGCCTCGTCGGCCACACCGGCAAGGTGCTCGAGCGCACCACCGTGCTCGTCCGCGAGGGGCCCTCGGCCCCGCCCGACAACGACCGCTTCGTGCGGTTCCCCGCCGACGAGTCCGCGTTCGACCGCTTCGCCGCGGTGCTCGACGAGACCGTCACCGCGCTGCGCGAGTGCGACCCCGCCGCCTCCACCTGGAACTTCACCGGCACCGACCTCACCAACGGGTTCTGGCGCCGGCGGATGGCCAACGAGGTGGCGGTGCACCGCGCCGACGCCGAGCTCGCCGCCGGTCGGGTGCCGGTGGTCGACCCCGAGCGCGCCGTCGATGGCATCGACGAGCTCCTCGTGGTGATGCTGCCGTTCTCGGCGCCGCTCAAGGGCACCGGGCTGACCGGCAGCTTCCACCTCCACTGCACCGACACCGACGGCGAGTGGCTCACCGTCTTCGCCGACGTCCACGCCACCACCACCCGCGAGCACGCCAAGGGCGACGTCGCCGTGCGCGGCCCGGCCTCGGCACTGTTCCTGTGGGCGTGGAACCGCACCGGCCCCGGCACCGAGGGACTCGAGATCCTCGGCGACCAGGCCCTCGCCGAGGGCTGGGCCGGCATCGTCCCCTGACCGCCGGGCGCCGCACCGGGTAGGTGCGGGCCATGGTGACCACACCTCGAGGCCGGGCGCACGTCGGGTGCTCGGGCTGGAACTACGCCGACTGGCGAGGTCTCGTCTACCCGGCGGGCCTGCCCGCCCGCCGGTGGTTCGAGCACTACGCCACGCTCTTCGACACCGTCGAGATCAACAACACCTTCTACCGGCTGCCCCCGGTGGAGACCGTCGAACGGTGGGCCGAGCAGGCCCCCGACGGGTTCACCTACGCGGTGAAGCTGGGCCAGTTCGGCTCGCACCGGATGAAGCTGCGCGACCCGGAGGGCTGGCTGCCCAACCACCTCGACCGCCTCGACCGGCTCGGCGGCCACGCCGGGCCCACCCTCGTGCAGCTCCCACCACGGTGGGCCCGCGACGTCGGCCGGCTCGACGAGCTCCTCACCGTCGCCGGCACCGGCCGCCGGTGGGCGGTCGAGCTGCGGGACCCGAGCTGGATCCACGACGACACCTTCGAGTGCCTCGAGCGCCACGGCGCCGCCCTGTGCATCCACGACCTGCTGCCCGACCAGCCGTGGGTGGTCACTGCTGGATGGACCTACCTGCGCTTCCACGGGCCCGACGCCGTCGCCGCGCCCTACCAGGGCCGCTACACCGGACGCCGGCTCTGGCGCGTGGCCGACTGGCTCCAACGGGTCCTCGACGGCGGCGAGGACGTGTACGCCTACTTCAACAACGACTGGGACGCGAACGCGGTGGCCGACGCCACGTGGCTGAGCCGACGCCTGGGCCACGAGCCCCCAGGAGGGGTCAGCCCCGGAAGAAGGTGAACCAGACGCTCGCCGACAACGCCACGACGGTGACGACGAGGCCCCCGACGAGCACCGGCTTGGAGACGTTGCCCTCGGCGTCGGACGGGATGCGCGCCCGCACCTTCTCGAGGAGGCGCCGCGCGAACGGCACGTCCTGGGCGAGGATGGCGAGGCCGATGGCGAGCACCACGAGTCCGGGCCCGGGCAGCACGATCATGGCGAGGCCGGCCAGGCACACCAGCGAGCCGGCGACGATGCGGGCGAGGCGCACGAGGAGGTGGCGCTTGGCCTGCTCCTCGGTCTCCTCACGCCAGCCGGTCTCGATCTCGGCGGCGATGGCGGCGTCCTCGAACGCCTCGAACCGCTCGTGGAGGCGGTGGTCGTGAGGCCGGCGGTCGTGGTGCTCGTCGGTCGTCATCGGCCCACCGGGTCGACCCGCATGGCCCGGAGGCGGGCGACTCGCTCCTCGATCGGCGGGTGGGTGGTGAACCACTTCGTGGCCCCCGCACCTCGTCCGGCGCCGGCGCGACCGCGCTGCCCCGGGGCCTGGCCCTGGGGGCGGCCCCGCAGCGGGTTCACGATGTAGGCCCCGGCCTGGGTGGGAGCGACGTCGGCGGGGGTGCGGGCGGCCACCGCGTCGAGCTTGAGCAGCGCCCGGGCCAACGGCTCCGGGTCGCCCAGCAGCTCGGCACCGGCGCGGTCGGCCTCGAACTCGCGCGAGCGGGAGAGGGCCATCTGCAGCAGGCCGGCCGCGAGCGGCGCGGTGAGGGCGATGGCGATGACGGCCACCGGGCTGGGCGAGTCCTCGTCGTTGCCGCCGAACATCCCGGCCCACATCGCCATGTTGGCCACGAAGCTGATGGCGGTGGCGATGGCCGCGGCGACCGAGCCGATGAGGATGTCCCGGTGGCGGATGTGGCCGACCTCGTGGGCGATGACGCCCATGAGCTCGTCGCGGTCGCACATGTCGACCAGGCCACGGGTGACCGCGACCACCGCGTGCTCGGGGTTGCGACCGGTCGCGAAGGCGTTGGGCTGAGGCTGGTCGATGAAGTACACCCGCGGCTTGGGGATGCCGGCGCGCCGGGCGATCTCCCCCACCGCCCAGTGCAGGTTGGGTGCCTCCTCCTCGGAGACCGGCACGGCCCCGGACGCACGGATGGCGAGCGAGTCGCTCTTCCAGTACGAGAAGCCCGAGATGCCCACGCCGAAGAGCAGGCCGATGAAGGCACCGCCGGTGCCGCCGAGCAGGAACCCGATGCCCACCAGCAGGCCACCGATGGCCGCGAGCAGGAGGGTGGTCTTGGCGACGTTGCCGGCGCCGTAGAGCTTGCTGTCCATCTCGATCACGCTCCTCTCAGAAGTCGAAGATGTCCTCGAGGAAGCTGCTGCGCTTCTTCCTCTTGGGCGGGTAGCGGTCGTCGCTGCGCCGTTCGTCGTGACGCCGCTCGTCGTCCCGGTAGCGGTCGTCGCGGTCACGTGAGCGCTCCTGCCGGGGCGGTGCCGTGGCCACCGCGGCGCCACCAGCGGCGCTGCCCATCTCGACGTGGCTGCGCTCGACGATCTTGTCGAGCTCTCCCCGGTCGAGCCACACGCCCCGGCACTCCGGGCAGTAGTCGATCTCGACACCCTGGCGATCGGTCATCAGCAGGTTCACGTCGCAGTGCGGGCACTTCATCGGGACACCTCCGCGGTGGTCGGGACGGGGATCGGCGCCGGGTGCGAGACCGACGAGGGATCGACCGGGTGCCGGCGCCCGAGCGCCCGCACCACGACCTTGCGCAGCTCCTCGACCACCAGGACCGAGAGCGCCACGAGGGCGGCGACGCCCCACTGCTCCCAGGTGAGGTGCTCGGTGCCGAAGAGCGACTGCAGCGGGCTCCAGATCGTGGCCAGCACCTGGAGCACCACCACGCCACCCACGACGGCCCAGAGGCGCCAGTTGGTGAAGGTGTAGCGGCTGAACACCGAGCTGTCCTCGGTGCGGGAGTTGAAGACGTTCACCATCTGCTGCAGCACGAAGGCGGTGAACGCCATGGTGAGGGCGACGTCCTCGCCGTAGCGGTCGCGGGCCCACACGAACATGGTGAGCACGCCGACGGCCATGACCACGCCGAGGAACACCAGGCGCCCGATGCGGCGGCCGGTGAGGATGGCGGCGTCGCTGGCGATGGGCCGGCGGGCCATCACACCCGGCTGGGGCTTGTCGATGCCGAGGGTCATCGCCGGCGGGCCGTCGGCGATGAGGTTGACCCACAGCACCTGGATCGGCGTGAACGGCACCGGGAGGCCGAACAGCGACGCCCCGAGGATGGTGCTGATGGCGCCCATGTTGGTGGCCAGCTGGAACCGCACGAACTTGACGATGTTGTCGTAGATCGTGCGGCCCCTCTCGACCGCCTTCACGATGGTGGCGAAGTTGTCGTCGGTGAGCACCATGTCGCCGGCTTCCTTGGTGACCTCGGTGCCGGTGATGCCCATGGCCACACCGATGTCGGCCCGGCGCAGCGCCGCCGCGTCGTTCACGCCGTCGCCGGTCATGGCCACGATGTGGCCCCGGCTCTTCAGCGCCTCGACGACGCGCACCTTGTGCTCGGGCGACACCCGGGCGCACACGCCGATGCCGTCGATCTGCTCGGCCAGCTCGTCGTCGGTCATGGCGGTCAGCTCGTCGCCGGTGACGACCCGGCCCTGGATGCCGAGCTCGGCGGCGATGGCGCCGGCCGTGGTGGCGTGGTCGCCGGTGATCATCTTCACGGCGATGCCCGCCGAGTGGCACAGCCGGATGGCGTCGCGGGCCTCGGAGCGGGGCGGGTCGACGATGCCGACCAGCACCTCGAGGGTGAGGTCGGTGATCCAGCGGTCGGGGTCGGCGACGGTGCCGTCGGCGGCCAGCACGTCGGCGGCCGGCAGCTCGCGGGTGGCGACGGCCAGGACCCGCATGCCCTGCGAGGCCAGGCGGTCGTTGTCGGCCTGGCGCCCGGCGCGGGCCATGGCGTCGAGCGGGGCCTCGGTGCCGTCGCCCTCGACGTAGGTGGCCGACCGGTCGAGCAGCACGTCGGGCGCGCCCTTCACGCACACCAGCACGCCGCTGTTGGGGTCCTCCGGGTCGGCCCAGTGGAAGGTGGCCATGAACTTGTGGGCCGAGTCGAACGGCACCTCGCCGAGGCGGGGGCGGTCCCGCCGGGCCGAGGGGGCGTCGACGCCGACCTTGGCGGCCAGCACCACCAGCGCGGCCTCGGTGGGGTCGCCGACGATGCCGGGGCCGGTCTCGGTGTCGCGGGCCACCGCGTCGGAGCAGAGGGCGGCGGCGAGCATCCCGCGGCGGACGTCGTCGAGCGCCACCACCCGGC